>JBNKLQ010000288.1:0-7556 GCA_050292445.1 Promineifilaceae bacterium (SeqCode)
CTACCGTGATGCAAGGCGACCAGATTTTAACACAGATCGCCCAGCACACATCAGCCCTCAGTGAAAACTTGCTCAATCACTTCTTCGATGGGCGGGTCTTGGATGGTCAAATCGTGGATTGCCAGATTGTTGAGCAATTTGGTGGTTACAACAGCCGTTTCTGCCTTGGGCACGCGCAGCACCGCCTGACCTTCTGTATAAGCAACAACTTCAGCAAACGGCCGTAACGCCTCCGCACCCCGTCCATTGGTCGCTCCCGGTGCTAAATCCACCACGATGGTTTTGTGCGGCGAAAATTTTTGTACCAAGGCCGTTAAATCGCCATCAAAGAGAATACGGCCGTGATGGATCACAATCACCCGCTGGCACAACGCCTCTACATCCGCCATGTAATGGCTGGTGAGCAGCACCGAGGCCCCATACCGCTGATTGTATTCCGCCACAAACTGCCGAATGCGCCGTTGGGCCGTGACGTCCAGGCCAATCGTTGGCTCATCCAAAAACAGCACCTTCGGCCGATGCAGCAGCGCCCCGGCAATCTCGCATTTCATCCGCTCCCCCAACGATAAATTACGCACCGGCTTGTGGATCAACGGACCTAAATCCAGCAGTTCAGTTAGTTCGGCCAGCGTTTGGCGGTATTCCTCTTCAGGAATGCTAAAAATCACCCGATTTAGCTCAAAGGAATCGGCCGCTGGAATATCCCAAATCAGTTGATTTCTTTGCCCCATCACAAGCGTGATTTGGCGCAAAAAGTCATGCTCTCGCTTCCAGGGTGTAAAACCAAGCACATTCGCTTGTCCAGTGCTGGGATGCAGCAGCCCGGTGAGCATTTTTAACGTGGTCGTTTTGCCCGCACCATTTGGCCCCAAAAATCCCACAATCTCACCGGGAGCCACGGAAAAGTTAATGCCGTCCACCGCCCGTATTTCCTTGGTTTTGCGCTTAACCAAACTGCGCATTGCCGCACCCAGGCCAGCTTCTCTTTCATGGATGGTGTAAATTTTTTGCAGATTCTGGATGGAAACGTGGGGGACTGTTGTGGTCATAGCTGAATTATGGCACAGGTTTGATGCGAGATCGAATTAGAGATTTCCCCGGAAACTGTATTCCAGATCATTTAACCGTCTGAAAGTTTCCGGGGAAATACGGCCGTAATCACGTTCGCTGTGCTAAAATAAGCGCATGGAAAACAAAGTGGATGTCCTTGTTGTTGGCGCTGGTTTGGCCGGGTTGTTAGCAGCCGATGCATTGCAGGCTGCGGGCAAATCTGTCATTGTGGTGGAAAAAGCGCGTGGTGTGGGTGGTCGGTTGGCCACCTGGCGGCTCGGGCCAGGGCGCGGCGATTACGGCGCCCAGTTCTTTACGGCACGCGAACCTGATTTCCAAAAGTTTGTCGATGAATGGCTTGAAGCTGGCCTGGCTTTCGAATGGACCCGTGGCTGGGCAGCCGAAGGAGATTCTACAACAAATGATGGGTTTCCTCGCTATGCCATAAACGGGGGCATGACGGCCGTTGCCAAACACCTGGCCCAAAATCTGACGTTGCACAACCAGACGAAGCTGGGAAAAATTAAATTGGTTGGGGATGGTTGGGAAGTTATGGTGGAGAACGGCCGTTCCTACCAAAGTCGCGCGCTCCTGCTCACCCCACCCGTGCCACAATCTCTGGTTTTGCTGAACGCAGGTGAAGTACCGCTAACCGCTGAAGACCGGGCAGCGTTGGAAAAAATCAAATATGCACCATGCCTCTCCGGGCTATTTTGGATTGAAGGGGAAGCAACCTTGCCTGAACCGGGCGCTTTGCAGCGGCACGAGGCCCCTGTCAGTTTTCTAGCGGACAATCAAAAAAAGGGGATTTCACCAGAGGCTACAATCATCACCGCTCATTCAAACCCGATGATGAGCAAAATCTGGTATGAGGCACCAAAACAAGAGTTGATTGGCTTGTTTATGCGAGAGTTACGGCCGTTTCTCGGCAAAAACAGCACTGTGAAAGCCCATCACATTCACCGCTGGCGCTATGCTCTGCCCACAGTCACCCATCCGCAGCGCACCTTGCTGGCTGCTGGATTGCCTCCGCTGGCTTTTGCGGGTGATGCCTTTAACGGCCCTCGGGTTGAAGGGGCTGCGCTTTCTGGGCTGGCTGCGGCAAAAGTGCTTATTGAGCAACTCTAAACGATGTTCACATTTGTTGGTCGAATGCCTCGCGACTAAGTTCCATGACTTTGTGCCCGTACCACGATTTCATGCCATCAAAAAGTTTGAATCCTGCTTTTTCGTAAACGCGTTCCGCAGCGGGGTTTTTGCGATGTGGGGGCACAATCAACAACTCTGCCGACGTGTGGTTGAACAGCCAATCCACCACCAATCGCATCCCCTCTGTACCGAATCCCTTACCCCAAAAAGACGGCAGCAGCTTGATATCACCCATCAAACAAAGAATGCCTTCCGGTTTTAGCCACTTGCCAAAAGTGTAGCCTTCCGGCAGCGGTGCAAAAAAGGATTCGCCAATAAGCTTGCCATCTGCCAGGCGCAGCATGAGCTGTACATAGCCAACGCCTTGTTCAGCCTGTTTTTCTTGGTAGCGCTGCCAGGCGGTGGCGGCATCATCTTTTTTTGTCCAGCCTCTTAACTTGGGGAATTCATCAGCGTAGCGCATCACGTCGGCGGTGTGCCACAATTCGAGCAGAAAGGGGAGATCGGCTTCCTGCAATTTGGAAACCTGTACCCTTAAAGAGGTCATCTTTTTGTCCTTCGCTGGGCTGGATACGGCCGTACCCAGCCCAACCACTCAAACCACAATTTTTGTCTTAAGATGACCCAATTTTATCCGAAAAAATCTGCGTTAATCCGCGCAATCTGCGGCCATCACAGGAGTACCGTGCAGGATTTGCGCTGGCTCATCGTAGCGGCCTTTCAGCTCATCCACTTCGGTGCCTTCCCAAAGGGGCACACCGTTGGTGTAAGCAGCCCGGCCAATCATGTGGGCCGACACGGGAGCAGTGAGCAAAACAAATATGATGGTGGCAATGGCCCGGCTGGCAATGCCCAATTCGCCAAAGTAGGCCACCGTGCCCAACAGAATCAACCCCAACCCTAACGTCGAGGCTTTGGTAGCCGCCGACATGCGCAGGTACAAATCGGGCATCCGCAGCAAGCCAATGCCAGCAATAAGAATCAGAAAAACGCCAAAAAGCATTAAAATGGTGCCGATTATTTGTCCCATATTTTTACTCCATCAAATCTACGTAGTAAGCAAAGGCAATCGTGCCCAAAAATGAAATCAGGGCCAAAATAGTCGCCACGTCCAATATCAAAGGTTGATTCATGATCATGGCGTAAACGGCCGTTACCGCAATCCCCACCGTCGTCAGCAAATCTAAAGCCACCACCCGGTCTGGCAGGCTGGGCCCTTTGTGTAAGCGAAGAAAGGCAAAGGCCACGGTCACCATGAGCAAGGTTAACGCCAAAAAACCCACAAAATCGTTCATATGGCTAACTCCAAAATGCGCCGTTCAAAGCCATTTTTGATCCCCTCACGGAAGGAGACCACATCCCCCACATTCATGGCGTGAACATACATGGTGCTGTGGTCAGTCGAGACATCCAGGGTTAACGTACCCGGCGTCAGGGTAATCAGGTTGCCCAGCATGGTAATCGCTGCCTCCGAGGTCACTTCCAGAGGAATGGCCACCACGGCGGGCTGCATTTTCATCGTGGGTGACAACACCACAGCCACCACGCGCAGGCTGGAAATCACCAGTTCCTTCAAAAAGAAGCCAATGAAAAAGAGGAACAAACGCGCACGTTTAACGTAACGTACGGCCGTATCTGAATGTTGGGTCAGGCGCAAAACCAAAAAGGCCAAAATGAAGCCCATGGCAAAATTGCCCGCTTCATATTCACCCGTCAGCGCCACCCAGACGATGGCCAACAACAAATTGAGTAATAACATCAGGGCAATCCTCCTACAATGGTTCCTAGAACTGTCTCCACATAGAGCGATGGGTTCAGCAGCTGCTCCGCCGCCTGCATCGACACCGACAGGACAAACTCAGCCCCCAGGCCAATGGCCACCGTACAAGCTGCCAGGAGCATCACGGGTGCAAAACGAATGACCCAGCCAGAATCACGCGGGGGGAACGGCCGTTCAAATTCCTCCGGCTGCTTTTTCCAATACGCCTGGGTCCAGATCTTGGTCATGGAATAGAGCGTCAGCAGGCTAACACCCAGGGCCACAGCCACAATAAAATAAGAATGAACTTCCAATCCCGCTTTAATCAAGGTAAATTTGGCCCAAAAACCAGACAGTGGCGGAATGCCCGCCAGCGAAAAGGCCGAAATCAGAAATAAACCAGCCAGCAGCGGCAATCGCACATACAGGCCCCCCAGCTTCTTTAGCTCGTAAGAACCACTCACCCATTCCGTGATGCCACTAATCAAAAACAGATTGGTCTTCACAATGATGTGGTGGATGATGTAAAAAATGGCTCCGGCCAGCGCCAGCGGCGTAAACAGAGCCAGACCCATCACCATGTAGCCAATCTGGCTGGTGATATGGAACGAAAGAATACGCCGGTAATGATTTTGCGAAGCAGCCCCCAGCACGCCGGTGACCATTGTTAAGGCCGCCAAAACTAATAAGATGGTGTTAGTGTAGGTCTGGTCTTGAACAAACATCAGGGTAAACACACGAATGATGGCATACACGCCAACCTTGGTAAGCAGGCCAGCAAAAATGGCAGAAACGGCCGTTGGAGGAGTGTGGTATGCAGAAGGCAGCCAGCTAAACAAAGGAAACAGCGCCGCCTTAATGCCAAATGCAACCAAAAACATCATCGAGAGCGTGGTCACCACACCAACCGGTGCAGTTTGCAAACGCAGCGCCAAATCCGCCATATTGAGCGATCCGGCCACACCATACAAAATACCCGCCGCCGCCAGAAAAACGGCCGAAGCCATCAGATTCAGCGTTACATACTTAATGGCCCCCTCCAGCTGACGCTTTTCGCTGCCCAAGGCCAGCAGCACAAACGAGGCAATCAGCATCACCTCGAACCAAACATACAGGTTGAAGATGTCCCCAGCTAAAAAGGAGCCGCACACCCCCATCAGCAAAATTTGATACAGCGGATAGAAGCCCAGCCTTTGCCGCCCCTCATCAATGTTGGCCAGTGAGTACAACCCCACGACCAACCCCATCAAGGCCGCCAACGTCAGCATGATGACGGTAAGCAAATCGGCGTAAATGGTAATGCCAAAGGGCGCGTCCCAGCCACCAATTTGCACCGCCTGGGGACCAAGGCGATAGATTTGCCCAAACAGCAGCACAGCCACACCTAGCAGCAAGATGGAGCCAATCAGGCTTACAACCCGCTGCAATTGTCGTTGATGCCAGCTCAACACAGCAAAAATGCCGGTCAGGAACGGCACTAGAATCGGGAGCAAAAGTAAAAAGTCAATCGGTATCATTGTTTAGTTAGAGGTGCGA
The DNA here is from genome assembly GCA_050292445.1 of Promineifilaceae bacterium (SeqCode). Classification (GTDB taxonomy): domain Bacteria; phylum Chloroflexota; class Anaerolineae; order Promineifilales; family Promineifilaceae; genus Leptofilum. Next base: position 5,495 of record JBNKLQ010000288.1, read on the forward strand.
CGCACTTCTTAAAGTGCGTCGCACCTGATAGTCACAATTATTTATCCGTGGCGATGAGTTGATCCATATCGTCGGTGCCTACACGCTGATAAACGCGCTTAATCAGCACAATGGCAAACGCCTGCGCCCCAAAGCCGATGACGATGGCCGTCAGAATTAAGGCTTGCGGCAGCGGGTCGGCGAAGGGCGCAATGGGGGCAGTAAACCCTTCTGGGATGAGCGGTGGATTGCCGCGCACCAGTTCGCCCATCGAAAAGATGAGCATGTTCGAGGCGTGCCCCAGCAGCGCCAGGCCGATGATTAGTTTGACCAGGCTGCGCCGCCGGATCATGTACACGCCAGCGGCATACAGGGAGCCAACGATGATGGCCATAATGATTTCCATTAGATTATTCCTTCTTCCTCAACCATGTCCTCTTCCGACAAGGTCAAAATGATGAGCATCGTCACCCCAATGACGGTGAGAAACACGCCAATATCAAACATTAACGGGGTGCCCAGCTTACCCAGGGCCGCGTAGCTGGTCTTGTCCCACAGGGAGGTCATAAATGGGTCCTGGTTTAAAATGGGTGAGAGCAGACCGCTGGATACGGCCGTTAATAACCCCACCCCAATCAGCTTCAACGGATCAAAAAAGAGCACCCGCTGTGCTTCTGGCATGCCATAGGCAAAGCCGTACAGGGCAAACCCTGACGAGGCAACCAATCCTCCAATAAAGCCACCGCCAGGATGATGATGCCCCCGCAGCAAAATAAAAACGGCAAACAGCAGCATTAATGGCAACAAGTAGCGAGTCGCTGTGGTTAAAATCAAAGATCGCATTAGGCTTTCCTACTTACCCGGCCGGGATTTCAGCAGGGCATACACCCCAATCGCCGCCACAGACAGCACCGTTATTTCCACCATCGTGTCAAAGCCGCGAAAATCAACCAAAATAACGTTGACAATATTGTGCCCCCCGGCCAACGTGTAGGTGCTTTCGGCAAAAAAGTTGGTCAATACCGAAGAACCACTCACCGCCTGAGCCATCAACGTCAGGCCAGCCATCAACAGGCCCACAAAGCCAGCCACAACGGCATCTTGCAGGCGCGTCTGCTGCGAGCTAAATTGATCAAAACGGGGCAAACGATACAACACCAGCACAAATAGAATCACGGTTAAGGTTTCAATGGCAAATTGGGTCATTGCCAGGTCAGGCGCGCTAAACAAAATATAGAAAACAGCAATGCTGTAACCCACCACGCCCAACGCAGCCACAGCCGCCAGGCGAGATTCCACACGCACCGCCGCCCCTGCAGCGGCCAAAAGGACCACCGCCAAAATTAGCTCCGGCAAGCCAATGCGGGTCAAGGCTAAATTCTCCCAGGCAACCTCGCCACGAAAAACAAGCGTCCCGCCAACAAGTAAAAGCATGAAGAACATCACATACAGCAGGTAATAACGCAGTTTGCCGTTTTGGAACTTTTGGGTGAACCAATCAGCCACGCCCAACGTGCCAGCCAGCGCCCACTGATACCATTTGCCAGGCCCGATTTGCTGCACGGCCGTATCCAAACGCATCATCCCTGGCCGCAAACGGCTGTGCAGGGCAAACATCCCCGCACCACCCAGCAAGGTCACCACACTCAAGCCCAGCATCGGCGTCAGACCATGCCACAAAGCCAGGTGTATGTGCTGCTCACTACCCACAATGGCCGAGACCGCTGGCGCAATTAAGTTACCGCTGATGGCCTCGCTGCTGGACGCCAAGCCAAACGCCAGGGCCAACACACCTAAGGCCAACGGACCCAGCCACATGTTAAACGGCGTTTTGTGATGGGGCTGCGCGGCTTTAGGCTTGCCAAAAAACGGCCGTAACAGCAAAATCGCCGCCGCCGTCACCATCAGCAAATTGGTCAGCAGCAGCACGCCCGTAAGCAGCAGCGAATACGACGGCAGCGCCAGTGCAGCCTCATACATCAGTTCCTTGCCGATAAAGCCCAAAAATGGTGGCAAACCGGCCATCGACAAGGTTGCCAGCAGCACAGCGACAAACGTAAAGGGCATCTTACGGCGCAGCCCG
>JBNKLQ010000289.1:0-7519 GCA_050292445.1 Promineifilaceae bacterium (SeqCode)
ACCGTCTTGGCGGAGCCGCATTGCGAGTGGGTGGCGCAGCTTTGGCAGGGCTTAAACCAGCGGTTTGGTGTGGGGAGCCCCAAAGCTACGGCCGTTCCCCATTTTAGCTACCATATCTCGCCTGAATATGATTTGGAGGCACTGAAGCAGGTTTTGGCGGAAACGGCCGTTTCCACCCCACCCTTCACCGTCAAAGCCACTGGTATTGGCATCTTTCCTGGTGAGAAGCCAGTGGTTTACCTGCCCGTAACCCGCACGCCGGAACTGCAAGCCCTGCACAGCACCCTTTGGCCGCGCCTGCAAAACATGGCCCAGGGCAGCACGCCTGAGTCAGCCTATTACGCCGCATCAAATTGGTTCCCCCACATCACCCTGGGCCACAGCGACATCAACGCAGACAATTTGGGTCCCGTCGTTACCTGGTTAAACGCTCAATCCCTCGCCTGGGACATCCAAGTCACCAACCTCACCCTGCTGCACGACAAAGGTGATGGCAGCCCCCATATTCCACTGGTTCGAGCTGAGCTGCAGGGTTAGGGTCTTGTGGACTCAGTGGAGCCAAAATTCCATACAAAGAGACAAAGACACAAAAGGAACAAAGAAAATTCTGCAGCGAACACGGTTCGCCAATCTGCGCAATCTGCGGATAAAAAATCTGATTCACTTAGACCGGTATGGTATAATTGGCAGCCTATGGCCATAGAAAAAGTTGTTTGGAAAACCTGCCGAAAAACAAACGCGCCACTGGCCGGCATCAAGATTTGGCCGATGTGGAAAATCTGGAATCAGAGTAGGATCCCTTATCGCAAATCTGTGTGTTCTTCTAGTAGAGTAGAAACTTGCTTATAAATATCTTGTAATTCATCTTCATAAGCTCCACAGATGTTCGTTACTTCTGTTGGTGATAATGTATTATACAGGTACCTCATACAACGCTCGTAAATATCCAACTCATCTTCTGAAACCTCAATTTTAAACAATTTCACACTTGCAACTTCAAGTTTCTCTATTAGTCTCATCTGTATCCACATTATTGTTTCTTGGCATTCGCCTGGCAAGAAACTTCGATAAGGTGCTCAATAGTATCGCTGCCTCGCCGGCCAGCAACGGCCGTATTCTAGCATACCCTCTGTGTAAAACGGCCGTTTCCCAGTAGAATACGCCGCATGAATGACATCTCCCACCCTTTTGACGAAGAAACTTGGGCACAGCTGCCCGCCCTGTTTGAAAACCTGCCGGAACCAGTACACATCATCATGTGGGGCGATCCGGCGGAGAGTGAGGCTGAAAAAGAAACGGCCGTTCTCCTGCAAAGCCTCACCGACCGATTTGATCAGCTTACCTATCAGGTCCTGCCCCGACGCATCAACTACGATTTTTATCCCGTGCTGGGGGTGATGGGTGGGCCTGCTGAGGAATGGGCCGATTTTGGCCTGCGGCTCATTGGGCGACCCAATGGCTATGCGATGACTTCGTTTGTAACGGCCGTTCAGGCCGTGGCCTTTCGCGGAATGACGCTGGAAGCGATGACCCGCATCAAGCTAAAGCAACTCACCCAGCCGGTCAATATCGAGCTGTTCAGCGCGGCAGACAACGAAGCCGGTGCGCTCATGGCTCAGCCGCTGTTCAACATGGCGGTGGTCAACGAGCACATTCGCACCTTTTTCATCATGACGGACCAGTTTCCCACGGCCGTAGACCGCTACTCGCTCAACTATTTGCCGCACATGGTGCTAAACGGCCGTGTGCACATGGAAGGAGTGGTAGATGAAGAGGAAATTCTGAAGCAAATTAGTACGGCCGTTAAAACCACGTAACTTCAACGGGGTTATTGGAGCCATTTATACATGACCAAAGCGTCCACGTACCCTTTGCTGGGATGGCTAAACGCTTTGGGCAGCTGACCAACCGTTTCAAAGCCCAGCTTGTGCCACAATTTGATAGCTCCCTCATTCGTTGAAACCACAAAATTGAACTGCATCGCTTTGTAGCCCAACTCAACCGCTACTTTTTGGGAATGCTCACACATCGCCGTCGCCAAACCTTTGCCTCTGGCTTTAGCGGAAACCATGTAGCCACAGTTGCACACATGGTTACCAGGACCAAGTTGATTTGTCTTGATGAAATACGTACCCAATATTTGATTGTCTTCAATTACAACAAAGGTTTTGCGCGGGGTGTGCAGCCAGATTTTTAACGCTTCTTCTTTACTGGTATCACGTGGATAAGCATAGGTCTCGCCGGTCGCCACAATCTCCTGAAAGATCGGCCAAATGGCGTTAAAATCTTCCTGGGTGGCTTCACGAATTATCATGATCGTTGGCTTCAAGCTTGCCCAGTTTTGCGCAGTAGCCAGACCACCCAGGTGGCCAGCAAAATAAACAGAACCGTCACCAGCAAAAAAGTGAGTTGAATGGGCGTCGCCTCAGAATTAGTGATGGGGTTTCGGGGATGCAGCACCAGTTCCGCCCGCAAGTTAAACCACAGCAGCACAAAAATGATGCTGGTCGCCATTGCGCCCCGCAAACGAGGCCACGGCTGCCAGCTACCCAAAATCAGCACAATCGTGGCAATGGCCAATCCATTTAGTGAGGCTGCCATACGTGGCTCCTGTAAAAAGACAGACCCCCAGTTATCGGCTGAAGCTATCATGCTCATGAAAACGCCCGCTGCGTAGAAACCAAGTGCGACCCAGCTCACCGGGATCAGCCAGCGCTGCCAGGACGATTTTTCCGTGAGCAAAACACCAATGCCGAAAACGGCCGTTACGCCAAAACCAAACAGCCCCGTCCAAATCAACCCTACATGCAGGTAAACAGAACGGATGCCGCTGCCCAGCGTGCGTTCCTCTGGGGCAAAAGCAATCAGCAAGGCCACCCCCAACAGCAGAACGAGCGGCAAACCCCAATACCAGGCAGGCAGCAGTTTATGCTGCGCTGATCGTTTCTCACTATTTTTTATCCGCATCGTGCAGCCTCGCATGGGGTGTAGGTGAAATAGACACGCGATCAATGATCCGACGCCGCCACTTCTTTAGCTGAGAGCGTCCACGGGCCACAATGTAGCGGGCGCGCCGCCATTCCCGGCGCGGCAGCGATACTTCCGGCGGGGTAACATTCCACTTGAGCACAGAAGCCGCCCAAGTCAGTCCCCCACCAAAGCCCACAAAAACCACATTGTCATCGGGACGCAAACGGCCGTCGTGCACCGCATCACACAACGCTATCGGAATGGAGGCAGCCGACGTGTTGCCCATTAAATCCACATTCATGAAGAAGCGGTCTGGGGAGATTTTTAACCGCTTGGCCGCCGTCTCAATGATGCGCACGTTGGCCTGGTGCGGCACAATGAGGGCAATATCATCAATGGTGAGGTCAGCCTTGGCAATGGTTTCCTCAATAGAAGAAGCAATCACTTGGGTGGCAAAACGGTACACCTGACGGCCGTTCATCGCCACCGTGTTTTTTCTGTGCCCGTTTTGGTGTAAATATTCCGTTCCCAACATCGGCATGGGATTATGATAAACGGCTGGCAAGCTAAGCAGATCCCCCCCAGACCCATCCGAGCGAAGGGTAGAAGCCATCACGCCGCCCGGTACGGAACTGCCTTTCAACACCACCGCTCCTGCCCCGTCACCGAACAAAATGCAGGTGCCGCGATCTTCCCAATCCATCACGCGTGACATCGTCTCTGCCCCGATAACCACTGCGTTGCGCACCGACCCTGTCTGGATCGATTGGGCGGCCATGCTCAACCCATAAACAAAGCCAGAACAAGCGGCGCTCAGGTCAAACGCACCCGCTTTGGTGGCCCCCAAATAATCTTGCACGCGGCAAGCGGTGGAGGGGAAAATGTATTCTGGTGTGGAGGTGGCCACAATGATTAGCTCTACCTGCGAAGGGTGCAAGTCCGCCCGTAGGAGGGCACGGGCGGCGGCTTCAAACGCCAATGTCGCGGTTGTCTCTTTTTCGCTGGCAATGCGCCGTTCGCGAATACCGGTACGCGAATAAATCCACTCGTCAGAGGTATCGACGATGCGTGCCAGATCGTTATTGGTTAAAATTTTATCAGGACGGAAACTGCCCCATCCCACAATATGTGCATATTTCATAATGATTCCTTAAGCTGCCTTTTCCCACAGTACAAAACCCAGGCGAACGGTATGAGTTGCGCCCGGAGCCTGATTATCCCCAGCTGCTACCAAATGCCAACTGACACCTGGGGGGTTAACGGCCGTTTCTCATCCAGGTTTTCTGCTTGACGCCAACAGCAGACCCCCATTAAGATGAGAATCAACCAGAAAAGTGTCTATTTCCTATGGACAACCAGGCTGAGATTGCTATCCTATTATCTGCTTACCAAATTCAATTTTCATCAAATTATGAGCTATAACGAATACGAACCTTACACCCCTGAAAACTCAACCTCAAATAACAATCGGCGCATCTGGATCATCCTGGGAGGGTGCCTGGTTGTGTTTATGGGCCTGGGCTGTCTGACGATAAGCGCTGGTTACTATCTCTTTGCGGAATATGGCGACGAGATTTTATCGGGATTGGGGACGGCGACGCCAGAACACCGCGATACCGAACCAGATGAAGAGGACCCCACCAGCGAACCCAGCGGCGGGCGCGAAGGCCGAATCACTCCCACGGCGGCTATCGCAGAACAACCCACCGACACGCCAGACAAATCAGCTACCGCAACCCCCGACCCACCTGCTACCGTTGGCGGAGCAGTGGCCAGCGCAGCGATCGACGCCATCATTCCAGGCGAAATCGATCAACGGCCGTTACCCGGTCGCGCCACAGAAGATCTTACCCTTTTGTACAGCAGCAATTATCCTTCTAACGATTATTTTGAAACGGCCGTGCGCCTGGGGAACAAAAATTTAGGCCCGCGCACCCTCACCACCAACACCTATGATGTAGGCGACACCAAAGAGTTCTATAACGGCACCGACCGCATTGATGCCACGCTACTGGTCGTGACAGAGCATGTCTATTTTTGGGTCGAGGACGATTTGCCCTTGGATCAGGCTGAATTGGTCAAAGTTGCCGATCGTTTTGAGAACAATTTTTATCCACAGCTGGTTCGTCTTTTTGGCGAAGTATGGACGCCTGGCATTGATGGCGATCCCCACTTTTCCGTCCTGCACGCGCAAAATGGGGAAAATGACGAGTTGGGCCGCTTCAACATGGAAGATGAATACCCTGCCTCACTTTTTCACACCTCCAACGAGCAGGAACTCATCTACATGAACATGAACGAGCTATCTCTGGGCAGCAATTTATATTACGGCACACTGGTGCATGAGGTGCAGCATCTCATCCAATGGTATCTTGACCCCAGTGAAACCGTGTGGCTCAATGAAGGGCTCTCTCAATTGGCTGAACTGTATGTGGGATTTGATGACACGGCGCCCAGTATTGATTATTTGGAGCAGCCCGACATTCGTTTGAATAGCTGGGATTATGAAGATGAGAGCGTTTATGCGCATTATGCAGGCGCTTATCTTTTTTCGGTTTACTTGTGGGAGCAGTTGGGAGAAGCCGCCACGCAAGAGTTGGCCCGGCATCCCGCCAACGGCATGGCCAGTGTCTGGGCCATCTTGCAAGGATACGCGCCAGACACCTCGCTGGAACAATTTACCGCTGCCTGGGCGGCGGCCAACTATTTAGACGATGACAACGCGGAACGGCCGTATTACTATCAATCGCTCAACATCCGGCAGCCGCACATTGCGGCCAAGCTCGATCAGGAAGAACCTGCTTTGGAGCGACTGGAAGAGATGGAGCAGTTTGGGGTTCATTACATCGATCTGAATGATTTGCGCGGGGACACGATGATTACTTTTGTGGGGGATACGGCCGTTGATCTTCTCGACACCCCACCCCGCAGCGGCGAACAGGTCTGGTATGCACCTGGCATCGACGACACAAACGCCCAGCTTACCGCGACTTTTGACCTAACCAGTGAGGGTATAGATCAAGCTACCCTGAAATACGCCGTCTGGTACGAACTGGAAGAGGATTACGACTACGCCTATGTCTCTGTTTCAGCCGACGGGGGACAAACCTGGGAGATTTTACAGCCAACGCACTACACGTCTGGTGAATTTGGTCCAGCTTATAACGGCCGTTCTGCTGACCGCAATGACGCTGATGATGGCTGGCTAAAACAATCCGTAAGCCTCAACAGCTTCGTAGGGCAGATCGTGCAGGTACGCTTTGAAATCGTCACCGACAGCGGCATCTCCGAGCGCGGTTTTGCCCTGGATGATATTGCCATTCCTGAACTAGGATACGAAACAAATGTGGACACTGGCCCCGACGGCTGGCAGGCAAACGGCTTTGTGCAAATCGGCTGGCAAATTCCGCAAAAATGGAGCATCTTGCTCATTGAAGAAGGCCCCAACCCTACCGTCACCACCCTGGCCCTGAACGAGCACAATCAGGGCCAATGGACGATGCCCATTGGCAAAGGCGGTGGCGTTTTGGTCATTATGCCACAAACAGCCTTTACCAATGAAACCGCCACTTACTGGCTCACCATTGAACAGTAACCAATAATCAAGCTGAAAAATTTTTGGGGCACAGCTAGAAACAAACCAATATTGTGTCCTATTTTCTACTGAATAAGAACGGGGAGTTGTTTAAGGCCACGAAAAAGAACGCCAGAACGCCACGCTAGCTGGTCGGCAGGCATGGCCAGGTGCAGGTTGGGGAAGGTACTGAACAACGTTTGCAGCCCAATTTTTCCTTCCAGCCGGGCCAATGGCGCGCCCAAACAGTAATGAATCCCCATGCCAAAGGCCAAATGCCGATTATCGTGGCGCGTAACGTCTAAAATGTCCGGTTGAGCAAACTGGCTGGTATCCCGATTGGCTGAGGCCAGCACAACCCGCACCACATCCCCCCGCCGCATCAGATGCCCCTCAAACTCAAAATCTTCGCGCACCCAGCGCGTCGTCGAAGTTTCAACGGGGCCATCAAAACGAAGCAGTTCTTCAACGGCCGTTTCCCACAATTCCGGCCGCTCTCGCAAAATCATCAGCTGTTCGGGATGGTTCAGTAAGGCCAGCGCCCCATTACCCAGCAAGTTAACCGTCGTCTCGTGCCCCGTCACCAGCAGCAGCGCCACCATGCTAGACAGCTCCGCCTCATTTAGCCGCTCACCCGCCTCTTCCGCCTGCACCAAAGCCGAAATCAAATCATCCTGCGGCTTTTGCTGGCGCAGGGCAAACATTTCTTGCAAATACGCTACAAAAGCACGCACCTTGCGCTTGCGGGCGCTGTAATTCAAATTCCGGCTGCCCGGCGAAATGATCGCCTGCGACCAATCTGCCACCTGCGCCTGGTCCGCTGGCGGAATGCCCAGAAGCTCAGCAATGATGCGCACCGGCATCGGCAGGGCAAAGCTGGCAATGAGATCGGCTTCAGCCGTCGGAGCAATGGCGGCCAACAGTTCGTCAGTGATGTGCTGCACACGCTCAGCCAGCTGCTCCACGCGGCGCGGC
>JBNKLQ010000290.1:0-7506 GCA_050292445.1 Promineifilaceae bacterium (SeqCode)
AAAAGAAATCTTCTCCCGTGGCCAGATCGATTTGGCGGCTGATAAAACCATCATCATGCTGTTTGGCGTATAAATTGTCCAGGTTACCGGTAAAGTCAAAGGCGCGACGGCCGTACAGACCAAACTGGCTCATGAAGGCACTATCCCCCATGAACAAGAACGCTTCTGTAGCCGCATCTATAAAGTTGGCCACAAAACCGGAGTCGGGCTGTGGCTGACGCAAATTTTGCCAGGCCAGTTCCCAGGCGCGCCAGTACAATGTTACCCAACTCTCATGCTCCGGCAGAACAGGTTGGGGCAGCTTTTCTTTGGCTTCCTCAAACGAGGGCCACGCCTGGGGCGCATAAGTTTGCTGGCGAAATTGGTTTTGAGCGACGAAAGGGTCAGACGGCCGTTCAAACTTAGGATGCGGCTGGGGCATGGAAGGAAACTCCTCAGAAGATTTTGATTTTATCGGTTTACCAGCAATTCGGCCGTACCGCCCAATTGGAGACTATTTTCACTAAAGTTTACCACCCGAAACGTATATCGAATCGCTACGTTCTCTTGCAGTGTGCCAACCCAGGTGATGGAATCCCCCAAAGCAAAAAGCGGATGTCCCGATAGGCCCGTCAGTCGCGCCGAATCAACTTCGCCCTGAGTGGAAAGGCCATCATACACCAACGTTGTGCCAGGAATTGTCCAGCTCACCGGTACGTTGTGTGCCAAAACGATATTGTTGTAACGAATAGCGTTGGGCCATTCTGGTGTGGCAGTTAGCGGCGTGACGACAGGATTTAACACCGTCACTTCAACAGGACCAGCCACCGGTAACAGACCTAAAAAGTCCGGGGCCAGCCGCAAGTTGTAACTGGCAAACACGCTGGGCGCAACAACGCCACTCCAAATAAAGGAATCCCCCACCCGCTTTTGTGCCGGTTCCCCATCAATTTTCACATCGTGCAAATCGCCCGTTTTGCCCACATATTGTAATTGCGATCCTGGCACCGTCTCGCCTGGTTCCAAATTGTAAGTATACGCCGGGATCAAAAACGTCAGTGAGTCGCCTTGGGGCGTGGGCGTTACCTCAGGCTGTTCTGAACCTGTGCCAGGTATGGTGCAGGCCAGAGTTGTTAAAAGCAAAACGAGCAAAAAACCAGCAAAACTTTTTAGTGAATGCCTCATTTTTCCTCTTTTCAGACTGATTAGGGGAAAGATAGTGAAAAGCGAAAAGAAAAATTACTTTTCACTTATCACTTTTTACTTACCGCCCTTTTTCAATCGTAATAGTGACGACAAGATCACCGTCGGGCGCGTTGGGGTCTTGGGGATCGCGGGGAGTGATGTTCTCCACAATGTCCATGCCCTCGATGACACGGCCAAAAATGGCATGCAACCCATCCAGGTGGGTAGCAGGTCCAGTTGTGATGAAGAATTGGCTACCACCCGTATTTGGCCCAGAGTTAGCCATCGACACAACGCCCGGCCCATCGTGTGAAAGTTCAGGATCAAATTCATCATTGATGGCATAACCAGGATCGCCAATGCCTAATCCTGTGGGATCGCCAGTCTGAGCCATGAAGCCAGGAATAACGCGATGGAATGTGACGCCATCGTACCAGCCTTCTTCGGCTAAAAAGACGAAGTTATTCACCGTTTCTGGGGCGGATTGGGGGAAAAGCTCAATCACAATTTCCTCACCATTTTCCAGAAGGATGGTGGCTGTGTAGTCGACCTCCACATCAATGGTCATCGGTGGCGGCGCATCGTATTGTTTGTCGGCCAAAATTTCCTCGGCTTCCTGAATAGACAGACTCTGCTGCACATAGCTTTCCCAGATTGTGTAATCGAAGGGGACGTTGGGCACCATAATGCCATCAACAATGACGCTAGGTGTACCACCTAATCCGATGGCCATAGACTCTGTTTCCAGCGCCGTCACATATTCGGCATAGATGTTATTCTCCAGGTCCTGGCCAAGTGCAGCTCCATCCAAGCCTAGCTCATCAGCCAGATCCACAAAATAATCATGGGCGGCGTCTGCATCCAAACTAGACCATTCTTGCTGTCGTTCAAAGAGCGCGTCATGATATTCCCAGAAGGCACCTTGCGCACCAGCAGCCTCGGCAGCTTCGGCCGATTTTTGGGCATTGGCATGAATGCTGGTCAGCGGGAAATGGCGATAAACAAGCTGTACAGTTTCCGGGTAGGCGTCTACCAGACGCTCTAGCACGGGCGAAAAGCCCGCGCAGCCCGGTCATTGAAAGTCGCCATACTCAATGATGACGACGGCCGGATCGACAGCTCCTTTACGCCAATCTTGTTCACGGATAACGGCCGCTTCGGCCACATCCGCAGCTGGCGTAAAATTATCTAAATTGGTGGCAGCCACGGCCGCACTTTCACTGGCGGGTGCTTCATCGGCGGTGTCGGCCGTTTCTTCCGTGCTGGTAACGGCCGTTTCGTCTTCTACATTTGCGTCGGCAGGCTGCGAATCCGTGGTTGAGGGACCACAGGCCAACAGCAAGACCAACAATAACAGCAGCCACAGGGCTTTCTTCATAAATTCAATCTCCTCGCAATGTTTACTTATCAAGATACGGTCACAAGCATAACGGAAAATTGTTTCGCCAATCTGAGTATCCCATAAACAGACACTAAACATCCAGGGCAGGAACAAAAACCAGTACCTTGTCGTTTTCCGTATGATAGCGCATTTTGTTACAATCTCGTAGCAACATGAATGTTGCAAACAATAAACAGGTTCCTCGCAGCGCAGCAAACTTTGTGGATTTTCGCAAGTTTACAAAACTGCGTTGAATTTTAATGAAGGAGTGTATTGTGAAACGATTTTTATGGTTTTTAACGGCAATTTTGTGGCTAACGGCCGTTTCCTGCGGCCCCACAACAGCTGACGAAGAATCCCCCACGGAGGTTCCACCCGATAGCGATGGCGGTGCCCTTCTTGAAGCACCCCAGGCAGACCCTGATGTATTCCCCCGCGCCACGCTAACCCCACCACCGGTTGGCGAACCAATCGAGCCAGAAACGGTCCCCAGCAGTGACGATGGCTATCCGGTGCCGCAGCAGCAGCCAGCAAATACTTTGCCGGAAGGCTATGAAATCCCGACCGCCCTTCCCAGCCTCAATCCCTACCCAGAAGCAACAGGCAACCTGATTTGGATTTTGAAGCCAGTGGGAGAACAATGTGCCGAAACGCCCACAACACCGGAACTGCAAACGGCCGTTGCCGACATGATCGCCTTTGGCATTCCCGTCGAAGCATCTGAAATGATCGATTTGGTCGTTTGTGAGGCCTGCGGCTGCCCCACCAGCGCCCACTTCCGCCTGCAAATTGACTCCGGCTATCTGGGCAATGCGCAGGTTTTGGGTTGGTTTGAGGAAGAGTAAAAATAAGAGGGTGGAGATTGGGTTATTTAATCTCCACTCTCTACTTCCCCATCCATTCATCATAAACCACCCGCGCCAGCTGGCCGATGACCAGCACCCCAGGCGCGTCTGGCTGCCACCGCTCCGGCTCGGGATTGCCTTCATTCATCACGGTGAGGGCAAAGCCGTTGTTGTCCGTCGGTTTGCCGCGATAGACAACGGCCGTTTGCGCCCGCATCCCTTTTAAGGAGCCAGTTTTTCCCACCAATTGCAGCTTTTTACCCTCTGTAACCTCGCTCCCAAACGGCTCAAACGGCAGATAGCGCCCCATGCGGTCGTAGCCTACTTTGTTCATCATACGCAGCATTTCGGTGCAGGCGGCCGGGGTGAGATGTTTTTGCTGGAAAACGGCCGTAATCATCCGCGTCAATCCAGCAGGCGTAGCGGTTCCCAGTTCATTTTGGTCCTTGTTCAAAATATTGAAGTCAATTTTGCGCCGCAGTTCCACATCCGGGTAGCCGTTGTCACACAGCCATTGCTGCACCTGGGCCAGCCCCACGTGGTCAATCAGGACGTTGGTGGCCAGATTATCGCTAATGTTCATCATCAAAAAAGCCCAATCACGCAGGGACATAGTCAGGCCCGGGGAAAGGTATTGCAGCAGGCCACTGCCGCCAATCTGATCGCCGCGCCGTAGCATGAGTGGGTCATCTAAACTGTACAAACCATCTTCCACCTGCTGCATCAGCGTCAGCAGCACCGGCAGCTTGATGACGCTGGCAGTGGGAAACAGATCCTCCGCCTGGTAGCCAATCGTTTCTTCTGTTTGCAGGTTATAAGCGGAAAGGCCGATACGGCCGTCAAACCCCTCACAAATCTCACGAATCTGATCAAGCAAGCTCATCCCACTCTCCGTAGGTCAATTTTAAAAAATTGACCAACAAAAAGCACAGGAAACGGCCGTTACCAACCATTTCCTGTGCTTAACGATCTATAAAAGCCACAGAGGAAAAACAAAAACCTGAGAAACAAACTACCATCTCAAAATTCTCTGTGGCCTCTGTGGCCAAAAATTCTTGCTTACGACTTTAAGAAGTTGCGTAAAACGGTGTGCAGGATGCCACCGTTGCGGTAGTAATCCACCTCAACCGGCGTATCAATCCGGCAAAGCGTGTCGAAGGTGATGGTACGGCCGTCTGGTTTCACCGCCTTCACCGTAATTTTCTGCAAAGGCTTCACCTCATCCGTCAAATTCACCGTGGAGTACGTCTCCGTGCCGTCCAGCCCTAGCGATGCTGGTGTTTCACCATCGGCAAACTGCAAAGGCAGCACGCCCATGCCCACCAGATTGCTGCGATGAATCCGCTCGTAGCTCTCAGCGATAACCATCTTCACACCCAACAGCAAAGTGCCCTTAGCCGCCCAGTCGCGCGAGCTGCCCATACCGTAATCCTTGCCAGCCAACACCACCAGCGGCGTGCCATCTTCTTTGTACTTCAACGAAGCATCGTACATCGTGGTTACTTCGCCAGTGGGCAAATATTTCGACCAGCCGCCCTCAGTGCCCGGGGCCATCTGGTTGCGCAGCCGCACGTTGGCAAACGTGCCGCGCGTCATCACCCGGTCATTACCCCGCCGCGAGCCATAAGAGTTGAAATATGGCGGTGCCACGTCATGCTCCTGCAAATATTCCGCTGCCGGGCTGTTGCGCGAAATCGCCCCGGCTGGCGAGATGTGGTCTGTGGTCACCGAATCGCCCACTTTCACCAACACGCGTGCATCTTCGATGTTGGTGATGGGCAGCACCTCTGGCGTCAATTCGGTAAAGAACGGCGGCTCCTGAATGTAAGTAGATTCATCGCTCCAGGCATAAATTTCGCCACCATGCACTGGAATTTCGTTCCACTCCTCATTGCCATCGTAGACATTGCCGTACTCGTGGCGGAACATGTCGGCCGACATCGTTTTCAGGACAGTATCGCTGACTTCCTGGCTGCTGGGCCAGATGTCTTTCAGATAAATTGGCTCGCCAGCCTCATTGGTGCCAATGGGATCAGTCGTCAGGTCGATGTCCGTCGTTCCGGCCAGGGCGTAGGCCACCACCAGCGGCGGAGAGGCTAAATAGTTGGTCTTGGTCAACGGATGCACCCGCCCTTCAAAGTTGCGGTTCCCGCTCAATACGGAGGAAACCACCAGATCGCCTGCCTGGATAGCGTTACTCACCGGTTCCGGCAGCGGGCCAGAGTTGCCAATGCAGGTGGTGCAGCCAAAGCCCACGATGTGGAAGCCCAGCTTCTCCAGGTAAGGCATCAGGCCCGATTTCTTGAGATAATCTTCTACCACGCGGGAGCCGGGGGCCAAACTGGTTTTGACGTAAGGATGAACTTTTAAGCCAGCTTCCACCGCTTTTTTGGCGACCAATCCTGCACCCAGCATCACGCTGGGATTAGAGGTGTTGGTGCAGCTGGTGATGGCCGCTATGACGACTGCGCCATGCCCAATTTCAACGTCGTGACCATTGGAGACAGTTGCTGTCCGGGTTAATTCTTCTTCTTTCAAACCAAGCCCCTGTGGACCTTGCGGTGCCAATAGCGACTCGCGATATTTGCTTTTCATGTCAGAGAGGGCAATGCGGTCCTGCGGCCGTTTTGGCCCGGCCAAACTGGGCAAAACAGTCCCCAAATCCAACTCCACCACGTCGGTAAATTCAGGGTCAGGCATATCGTTGGTGCGGAAGAGACCTTGAGCCTTGGTGTATTTTTCCACCAGATCGACCAATTCATCAGAACGGCCGGTGCTGCGCATGTAGTTTAGCGTCTCATCATCCACCGGGAAGTAGCCGACGGTAGCACCATATTCGGGGCACATGTTAGCAATGGTCGCCCGGTCAGCCAGGGTCATGCTGCTGAGGCCTGGGCCGAAGAATTCAACAAACTTGCCCACCACGCCCTTTTTGCGCAGCAGTTCAGTAACCACCAGCACCAAGTCGGTGGCGGTGGCCCCTTCAGGCATTGCGCCAGTCAAGCGTACCCCAATCACCTCTGGGGTGAGCATGTAGATTGGCTGGCCCAGCATGACAGCTTCTGCCTCAATGCCGCCCACACCCCAGCCCAGAACGCCCAGGCCGTTGATCATTGTCGTGTGAGAGTCGGTCCCTACCAAACTATCTGGAAAAGCCACAGTATCGTCGCCTTCGGATCGTGTCATCACAACCTTGCCCAAATATTCCAGATTCACCTGATGAACAATGCCGGTAGCCGGAGGTACCACGCTGAAGTTTTTGAACGCTTCCTTACCCCACTTGAGGAACTCGTACCGCTCCCGGTTACGCACAAATTCGCGCTCGGCATTGAAAAAGAGGGCGGCAGCAGAGCCAAACTGATCTACTTGCACCGAATGATCAATGACCAGATCCACAGGCACGATAGGATTGATTTTCTTGGGATCGCCGCCCAGCCGGGCCATCGCCGAACGCATCGCCGCCAAATCAACGACGGCGGGCACGCCAGTAAAATCCTGCAAGATAACGCGCCCTGGCTTGAAGGGTAGCTCATCTCTTTTTGGATTTTTGGCGTTCCATTTTGCCAGATTTTCCACATCTTCGGGGTTGACTTCGTAGCCATCGCAAGTGCGCAGCAAAGCCTCCAGCAGCACTTTGATGGAGAATGGCAGACGGTCGATATCGCCAAACTGGGATAGTTTTGCCAACTGATAGTAGGTGACGTCAGTGCCGGGAAGCTGCGCCCGGGCACCGAAATGGTCAAATAGTTTGCTCATGTTAATACCTCTTGTGTTTTGATTACGGTTGTGACTTGAAGGTATTATAGCGGAAATGATGATGGGGCAAACGGCCGTTTGGCCAGGATTATCTAAACGGGAGAATTTTTGCCGAACGGCCGTCTTACAGATAAGGTTATATGGTCTATTTCTCACAAAAGGAGTCGATCATGGTCAGTACAGTTGTTTTGCTCAATGTGGAACCTGGAAAAATCAACGAAGTGGGCAACCGTTTGGCAGAATTAAAGGGGATTAGCGAGGTGTTTTCAGTAGGCGGCCGTTTTGACCTGGTAGCCATCATTCGTGTGCCGGACAACGACACAATGGCTGAGCTGGTCACAGAAAAGATGCTCACCGTGC
>JBNKLQ010000291.1:0-7498 GCA_050292445.1 Promineifilaceae bacterium (SeqCode)
CGATCGCCTTCCAACTCTGCGCTGCCTCGCCGGCCAGGCCCTCGCCGGCCGAGGCGCTCCGCGGCCGCAGATAGCGCAGGCCCGGCCAGTCCGAGCGGCGCGCGACGTAGCTCGCATATTCGACGGCCGTTCCCCTGCCGGTGCATACCGTTTGCGTACAGGCTCCCTTCCATGACAATTGGCAAGACCCTACCCAAATTGGGTTTGCCTCGGTGCGAAACGTTTACCAGATTTTTGCCGGATCGCTGCGGATTATGGAATTGGTGCAGCGCCAATTTGAAGCGGAGGGGGCCACCTATACCGTGGCTTCTGGCGTGAGTTGGGGCGGCATTACTAGCTTGCTTTATGAAGGGTTATGGCAGCAGACACGCGGCGTCATTCCTATGCTATCCTCGCCCAATTTGGCCCAGGTCATCTGGGATATTTCCGATTTGTTTAACCGGCCCATGCAGCTTACCCAAGAAGAGCTGCACCAGCATCTGGACTTTACACCATATTACAACCAGTGTGCCTCAGATCGCGTTTTCCCTCTGCTGGGTGAGGACGATCTCTTTTTTAGACTGGAAAAGCATGCCGATTTGTTTGCGGAACGGCCGTTAGTCACCATTCCCGCCAGCCACATCTCAGCCATGTGGCACAGTGCCTCTATGCGGGACCATATCCTCAATACCCTGGCCAGTTTACAAAGCTGACTTGGAAAACCAGCCAGGGTCGGATAAGCCAAAATCTGTCTACAATGGGGCAAACCGCGCCTGGAAAAAGCGCAAATATTCTGGCTCATAAACCATTTTTAAACCGCGCGTTTGTTCGCGATTGTCGTATACTGCCTTCACAGATTCAGCGACGACATCCATGTGCGCCTGCGTGTATACCCGTCGCGGAATGGTGAGCCGCGTGAGTTCCAGCGCCGGGTAGCGATGCCCGCCTGTTTTGGGGTCACGCCCCGCACTGACGACCCCACGCTCCATGCTGCGAACCCCAGCGTCCAGATAGAGTTCTGCCGCCAGCGTTTGTGCCGGTAGCTGATCCTGAGTTAGGTGAGGGTAAAATCGTTTGGCGTCTAAAAAGATGGCATGTCCCCCAACGGGGGTCACAATCGGCACGTTCCAATCGACAAGCAGGTCCCCCAGGTAGCGCACCTGGCCCACACGTGCGCGAACGTAATCATCCTGCACCGCCTCTTCAATGCCAATGGCCATCGCTTCCATGTCGCGACCAGACATACCGCCGTAGGTGTGCAGTCCTTCATACACCACAACCATGTTACGCGCTTTTTCAAATACATCCTCATGGTTTACAGCCAGCCAACCGCCGATATTGACCAAATTGTCCTTCTTGGCACTCATCCAGGCACCGTCTGTGTAGCTGCAAAACTCTTGCAAAATGTCTGCAATGGAGGTATTGGCATACCCTTCTTCTCGCTCTTGAATGAAGAAGGCATTTTCCATCATGCGTGTGGCGTCCAGATAAATGCGGATACCGTGACGGTCGCAAAGCTGGCGCAGGGCGCGCACGTTGGCCATGCTTACTGGCTGGCCGCCAGCCATGTTTACGGTTCCGGCCAGGCTGATGTAAGCAATTTTGCTGGCACCCTCTTTTTCGATGAGGGCTTGCAGTTTGTTCAGGTCGATGTTGCCTTTGAAGGGATGCGGATCCATAGGATCGTGGGCTTCGTCGATGATCACATCAACAAATTGACCGCCAGCCAATTCTTGATGCAGGCGAGTGGTGGTGAAGTACATGTTGCCGGGAACAAACTGCCCTTTTTGAATAGCAGCCTGGCTGATGAGATGTTCGGCCCCACGCCCCTGGTGGGTCGGCACGATATATTTGTAACCATACACGCGCTGAATTGTTTCAGACAGGTGGTAGAAGTTGACGCTGCCTGCGTAGGCTTCATCCCCCAGCATGATGCCTGCCCATTGCCTGTCGCTCATGGCGCTTGTGCCGCTGTCGGTGAGTAAATCAATGTAAACATCGGCCGAACGCAGCAGAAATGTGTTGTAGCCAGCTTCCGCCAGGGCTTTTTCCCGCTCTTCTCGGCTGATGATTTTTAGTGGTTCTACCATCTTGATTTTCCAGGGTTCTGCCCAGGAGCGACGGCCGTATTGTTGGCCTATTGTTTGATGTGTCATGATAAAACTCCTTGAATTTATGGCTCAACCGGCATACGTGTAGTGGTTTTTACCTCGGTCAAGACCAGATTTGTATGAATACGGGCCACGCCGGGGAGTGGCGTGAGTTGGTTGACTAAAAAGCGTTCCAGGTCGGCACGATTGTGCAGCACCACCTTGAGTAAATAATCATATTCCCCGGTGATGTGATGGCACTCCAGCACTTCTGGAAACTCGTTAACGGCCGTTCGGAATTGCTGAACCTGTTCGGGCTGGTGCACCATCAAGCTGACCTGCACAAAACAAAGGAGATCGTAACCAATTTTGTCTCGGTCTAGTAAGGTCACGTACCCACGGACAAATCCCTGTTGTTCCAAACGACGGAGGCGGGCATGGGCTGCCGGGGGGGACAGGTTGATTTGCCGGGCAAGGTCTACATTTGAAATACGGCCGTTACGCTGCAACACATCTAATAAAGTACAATCCAACGCATCAAGCTCCGTATGTGAAGATTTTATCATTATGCTGCTCCTGTGGTCAATGATTGTTCGGTATATTGCGTAAAAGTACGAATAATTATAAGTAAATAGTGGAATGGTATCAATTATATTCGGAAACGGCATGAAGGGGTGGCTCTTTTCCTGAATAATTGAAGGGGGCAGCTGCCGTGGTTGGCCGGTTCCCTGTTTTGCTGGTATTGCGCGGTAGAAATCATTTTCAGCTAAACACGTATGCCGCGCATTACTTAAACAGATTGGCATGTACCTCCAACAATGTGAAAGGGATTTCCACCAATCTGTACTCGGCGCTACTTATGAACTATTTAACTTTATCTCAGGTTTGGTTTAAGTTAGGCGGCTATTCTCATAATCAGAAGTCGCCAAAAGAAGTGTTTCGACCCCGGTTCTCCCTCCTGGCCGGGGTCGAACGCTTTTTTGGGGCGTGATCGGATTTGTTCTGGTCACGCCCTTTTTTCTTTTTCGGTGACATACAGTCGGGATACGCGGGTGTTAATATTGGTCAGCACTTCATAGGGAATGGTTCCGGCCCAGGTGGCCAGCTCCTCGCAGTGAATCGTTTCCCCACCATCACTTTCCCCTAACAAAACCACTTCGTCGTTGTTGTAGGCGCTGTCCCATTCAATATTGACCATGAGCTGGTCCATGCAAATACGGCCGATTACCGGATACCGCCTGCCCCGAATAATCACCTGTGCCCGCCCCGACATGCGCCGGAAGTAGCCATCGCCATAGCCCACTGGGACCGTCACCACCCGCACCATGTGGTCGCTTTGCCAGGTGGAGCCGTAGCTCACGGGATGATCCGGCTGCACGACCTTGAAGTAAACCACGCGAGATTTCCAACTGAGCACTGGGCGTACGGCAATTGTTTTGGCCACATCATCGGCGGGGTAAACGCCATAGAGCAAAATCCCGGCTCGCACCATGTCGAAGTGGCTGCCGGGCAGCTGCAAGATCGCCCCGGAGTTGGCCATGTGGCGCAGCGGCGGCGGAGGCAGCCCACGCGATTCGTAAAAGGAGAGCACCTGGTTAAAGCGGTCGAGTTGGATTTGGGCTGATTGGAGGACGGCCGTATCCGCATTGGCAAAATGAGAATAAATCCCCTCCACCAGACAATGTTCACAGTCCAGCGCCGCTTCCAGCAGCGAATCGGCATTGTAATAATGCACCCCAATCCGCTCCATCCCCGTGTCGATCTTTAGATGCACTTTGGCCTGCACGCCCATTTGGGCCGCAGCCTCGTTGATTTGCGTCAATTTCTCAATGGAGGAGGCGGTGAGGGTGAGATCGTGCTTTAAAAAGAGGGGCACCTGGTTGCCAATGATGCCGCCCAGCACCAGGATGGGCGCGGTGATACCCGCCTCGCGCAGCAAAACACCTTCTTCCAAAAAGGCCACGCCCAAATAGGGCGCACCCAGCGAGACAACATGCCGGGCTACTTCCACCAGCCCGTGCCCGTAAGCGTTGGCCTTGAGGATGGGCATCACTGTGGCCGGAGCCACCGCCTGCTCAATCGCCCGATAATTTTCCGTCAGGCGGGTTAGATTCACTTCAATGTAGGTGGGGCGGACAATGCCGTTGTTGCTAATCGTCGCTTCGTTAAATGCCATGCCCCGATTTTACCTGAGCTGATAAGTTTGGCGATTTTGTTGTTTGATAGACGAAGGTGTGGAGGAAACGGCCGTTTGTCACTTTCTTCAAATAACGCTTGATTAAGCGGCTGCGTGAGATGAGAAGCGTATTGACTTTGGGGGCAAAACAATGTCGTACTCGCCAATCCGCTGAAAGTCTTGTTAGCTGTTCCTAAACAGCCGGTGCTCCATATTCGACCAATCGCCCAAACATTCCCCAAACGATTTCCCACAATCTGTTCAACCTTGCTCGGATACGAATAAGCTCCTCAATATTCTCAGAATCGATATCGCCATGATTTATTGAATTTCTGATTTGATACAGATTGTCTGCTTTACTTTCTTGATTAAAGCATTCGTCAATCTTGGATTGCGCATCCTCGCCAAAACAAACTCTCAAAGCGTGCTCAGCCTTTGGGCGAAATCCCGGATCAATTATTTTGTAGGCCTCAATGATGTCGGATGGCTTTGGACTACCTTCTATCTGTGAGAAAAAATCAGTCAGTCTGCTCTGTTTTTCAGAACGTGTTAATTTGGCTTGAGGACTAATAATATTGACAGCATCTACCAAGCATTCGAAGGCATTCCAATAACCTACAAAGCTCCTTAGAAGATCTGATCTTCCAAACTCACGTACCAGACTCTTCGATTCACGTATCCAGTATAGTGCGGCAGTAACTTTGTCTTTTACCTTGTCAGGAAGATTAATAACGCTTTTGACTACCTTCTCAAGTTCATTGTGGGCAATTGGTTCAATGGCAGCACTACCAAAATCATGGGTAAGCCAAGACCACCAGCGGCATCCACCGTTCCCCCATGTTACAAGTGTCCATGAACCTAGTAGAATATTTATGCGTTTGATAGCATCGAGGATCGATTGTACCGACAATTCCTCGATAAGTATGGTGGCCTTCAAAACACAGGTTGCAGAACTGCTAACAACGGACTCTTCGATTGGTTCAGGGTGTATGATAATATCAAGATCATCTACACGGATTTCTTCGGAAGGCGGTTTAAAGTCACCGTAGAGAAGAACCCAAAAATTCTGTCCCCATCTTTCCTCCCATATCTTCATTCGATGCTCTAGCCAAGCTGTTCCATGGGCTTGAGAAAAATCCAGACCATCAGCCATAAGCCCCTTTGTTCTTGTAAGAAACTCCTCAAATGGTTCACTGGTTTTGTTCATGAATAAATCTCATATGATTTGTGCTAGGTTCTAAACAGTTAACGCCATGGTCAGCTGCAGCTAATTGTTATGCATTTTCCTCATAAATTCATCAAATGAACTGTATTTCTCAATCTTGCCACCGTTGTCGCACGAAATATATATTCCTGGGTTAGTTACTAATTTATTTATTAGCATATCTGTATATTGTGCTGGTATTGCTTTTTTTAAAAAAGAGATGCACGTCTTCTTTTGTTTTGATTTGAAGCAAAACTCTCCATCGTCGTGTGTACTCACAGACCCAAGACCTAATATATTTGCTTCGAATTCAAAAAGCCCAACACTTCCCGTCAGTTCGAGAAATGATACTATTTCTCCAACATTTACTAATTTAGGTATGTCTTTTTCAGTAGCCCACCCATAACTTTTATAGTTTGTCGCACCAAAACTTATAATTTCTATTTCACTACCTTCATCAAATAGGCTCAATCCCTCAGCAGTGGAGCACTCCCCAAGATAAAACTCAAATTCGTTTGGCTTTTCATTGTAGTAGTAAATACGCGGTTTCATATTTTTTTCACCCATAAAAATATATTAAGCTGCGTTACTATAGTAAAATTTGGCGTGAACAAGTTGCCCTTGAGACTTTCTATTCAAAGCGCAAACCATTAGGATGACGATATTGTAAACAAAACACGGCCGTTTCCTCAATCACCCCTTCTCACAAATAAAAGTAATCGTGCCATCGCCCTCTATGTACGCTTCGCGGATCTGGCTGAGTTCTTCCAGGCCCGCGTGGTGTAGTTGGCTGAGGAGTTCATCTTCGGTGATTAGTTCCTGGCGCATGTTGTGGGGGAGGAGACGGCCGTTCTTCACCAAAAGCAGCGGCGGAGGGTTGTAAAACCGCTGGAAGCGCGGCGACCGTGTCCCCAACCAATCCAGCGCATAGCTCCAGCCAGAGATCGTCGCTACCAAAATGATGCCATCCGTGACTGAAACGTGATCGCGGGCCATGGCGTTTTGCGAGGCGGCGGCGACCAAAGCAATCATCAGCACATCGCCCAGGCCAATGGAGCCGCTGCCGATGCGCTTGAACGTCAGCCGCAAGATCACAAACAGCACCAGGTACATCACCGTGCCGCGAATAATCGTTTCCAAAATCGGTTCGCTGGGGACAAAAATGGAGTGCCAATCAATGTTCATGGCAGAATTATAGCCAGAACTTGTTGATTGTCTTGCAGAGTAAAAATGTGGCTGATGCGATGGATCTAATCTGGTGTGCGCCAGCGTCGAGGGTGAGTTTCTCCCATAACATAGATGTTCATTTCCAACTGGTCATGTTTTATCTCCACTATTTGATCTTGCTGAATGACAAAGTAAACAAGTGAAGTGCTAGGCACAGGGCAAGTGGTTTTGGTTAATCCCGATCCTTCTGCCCTGTGCCTGGCACTGCTTAAAGAGCCAGCATCTCATTCAACCGCCGCTGCAGATAGGCACGTTCGGCGTTGTTGCCGCACAGGGCGATGGTTTGCTCGTAGGCATCGGCAGCTGCCTCATATTGATTTGTGCGCCGTAGCAGGTCGGCGCGGGCAACGTGGAAGGGGTAAAAATTCACCACATCTTTGATCTGGTGCAGCAGCACGAGACCCGCTGCTGGCCCCTGGGCCATTGCCACCGCAACGGCCTGATTAACGGCAACAACTGGTGAGGGTACCATTGTCATCAGGGTATGATAAAGGGCGGCAATTTGGGGCCAGTCGGTGGATACGGCCGTTTCCGCTTCAGCATGAAGGGCACTGATGGCCGCCTGCACCTGGTAAGGTCCCGGATCAAAAAGAGCCAGAGCCTGGTCCAGAATCGCTATCCCTTCCTGGATTTTCGCCCGGTCCCAGCGGCTGCGATCCTGCTCATCGAGCAAAACAAGTTCGCCTGCCGCACTGAGCCGGGCCTCACGCCGCGAATCGTGCAGCAGCATCAGCGCCAGCAAGCCGTGTGCCTCAGCACTTTGCGGCAGCAGGGCCACCAACACGCGCCCCAAACGGATGGCTTCACCGCACAGCTCGTGCC
>JBNKLQ010000292.1:0-7477 GCA_050292445.1 Promineifilaceae bacterium (SeqCode)
GGCTGCCTTCCGTGGACACCTGGAACAGTTCGGTGACGGGTTCGGCAGGGGTTTGTTCTTCCGGGTTGACTTCAATCTGCTCTGCCAGCTGCCATTGCAAAAAGTAGGGGCCGATTTGCAGCTTTTGGCCAGGCTGCCATAGCGTTGGCTTCTGGGGATCGAGTTTACGGCCGTCGTAAAAGGTCCCGCCGCGACTTTCTACATCCACAATGCGCCAGCCGTTGCCTACCTGTTCCAGCCGGGCATGGTGGCGCGAAACATCCAGCGAAGAAAGCACAATGTCGTTGTCTGAAGCGCGGCCGATACTGATTTTGGCTTTGTTCATGCCAAAATGACGCGGGGCACGGCCCTGCCCGGTGATCACGATCTGGTCGCCGATAGCCGGTGGTGGCGAGGCGCGCAAAATGGTTGGTTCCTGATCGGGGTCGCGTTCTGGTTGAGGTGCCTGACCTATTACTGGCAGCACTGGCGTGTTTTCTTCTTCGTCCTGGTCGTCGGGTTGGGATGGAGGTGGAATGGGAACATCAGTTTCTGCCAAAGAAGTAAGTGGTGGTCGAACGGGCGCCGTTGTTTGGTCCTCGGTGAGCAAAGTGCGTAACGCAACCACGGCAGCTTGCGGCGCAAACAGCATTGTGTCGGCGGCCGTCAGGCGGCTGGCGGCTTGCCGCAGGTCGTCGCCTAGCTGCTCCGCCATCTGGTAGCGGTCTGCTAACGCATAGGCGGTGGCTTTGGCCACGATGTTGGCAATGTCGGCTGGGACGCCGGGGCGCAGTTCGCGCAGCGGCTGTTGTGGATCCGGTAGCTGCCCAGCAATAAGCTGGTGCAAAATGACGCCCAGGCTGTAAATATCGGAACGGCCGTCAACGGATTGCCCTGCTTGCCGCTCTGGTGATAAATAAGGCAGGTAGCGCCGCAGTGGACGGGCCATTTCGGGTGTAAGCCCTTGGGGAATGCCAGTATTGGGGATGGGGGAAAGGCCAAAGTCAGCCAGCATCGCTTTGAGTGCCGGATCGCCACTGCGTAACGGCCGTTCCAGCGATTTGAGCAAAATGTTCCCCGGTTTTAGATCGCCATGCAGCACGCCAGCCTGGTGAGCGTAGCCCAAACCTTCGGCAATTTGGGCAATGACATGCAGTGACTCATCCAGCCGTAGCACCCGGTCGCCCTGTGCTAGCAGTGCCAGAACCCGCTCCAGGCTGATGCCTTCTACGTGGGCCGTTACCAAATAAAGATGACCGTTTTGCTGCCCAAAATCATAAAAAGGAACGATAGCTGGGTGTGTCAGCCGGGAAGCGGCCTGGGCGGCTTGCAAAATTTGTTGCTGACGGGCGGGCTGTTTGGTGAGACTGGGTTTAAGCAGCTTTAGCGCTACCGACCGCTCCAGATTCAGATCGGTGGCCCGGTAGACGGTGCCACTGCTGCCGCTGCCGATGTGGGCCTCAATTTTGTATTGTTCTAGCTGTTGACCTAGGTAGGTGTCCATATTTTGTCAGTGGGCATTATGTGCCGAAAAGGCGTACAAATCAATCGCCGATGGTCACGTTAATGGAGACTGGAGATTGGAGATTAGAGATTTTTTCAATCTCCAGCCCCCAATCTCGGATCTCCTTTTTTTGTTTGTAGTATAGATTCTACCAGAGGTGACACCATGCAAGCTGCGTGAATACAAGGGTGTGGAAATATATAGGACGAAAATACTGTAAAAAACGGCCGTTCCCAGTGAACGCCCCGTAAAAAAATAGTTACAACAGCCAATGCCCATGTTAGAATGCAGCAAGTAATTTTGGAAGTTCAATAAGTGATGGTGGACCATGACAATCCAAACAACTGTAAAAATTGACGAAGCAACCCTCAATCTTTTACAAACCGCTTTTCCCGATCTCAGCCGTAACAACATTGAGACTTTGAGCCAGGCAGGTGTTTACGAAGAGTATCCAGCCCATGTTGACATCTGCCAGGAAGGGGAAGAAGGCACCACCTTGTTTATCCTGGATCAGGGCGAAGTCGATATTATTGTCCATGCCAGCGACAATCAGGAAATCTTGGTGGACACCATTGGCCCCGGAACTTATTTTGGTGAGATGGCTTTCCTGGGCGAAACGACACGCATGGCCACCATTCGTACCCGCGTTCCTACCCGCTTACTCTCTATTGAAGAAGAAGATTTTATGGCGATTGCCCAGGCAAACCCCAGCCTGCTGCGTACTTTGCTGCGGCAAATCATTGGCCATATCCGCCGCACGGACCGGGCTGTTATTAATGAACTAAACGTCAAAAATGCGGTGCTGCGTAAAACGTATGCCGAGTTGGAAGCACAAGAAGCGTTGCGGACCCAATTTATTGCCACCCTGTCTCATGAGCTGCGCACGCCGCTTACTTCTATCAAAGGGTATTTGAGCCTGATCAATGGCGGGGCGATGAAGGGAGATTCGCTGCAATTGGCGCTGGATTCGATTACACGTAACGTCAACAAGATGGTTGGCCATACCAATGACCTGTTGATTTTGTACGAGATGCACCCGAAACGGCCGTCCTTTGAATACCTGGCAGTGGCAGACTTGCTCATCGAAGCCCTCAACTCGGCGCGCACCGTGCTCAATGATCATGCGACACCAGTCACCATTGAGATCGATCCCGATGTGCCCCAGGTGTATGCCGACCGGCGTGGGCTGACCCTAGCTTTGCGCGCGCTTCTGGAAAATGCATTTAAATACTCTCCGACAAAGGCACCGGTTGCGGTGCATGTTTCCTCTGTGGGAATCGAGGAGATCACGATTGCCGTTTCTGATAAAGGCATTGGCATTGCTCAAGATGACCAGGAACGGTTGTTTGAGCCATTTTTCCGTTTGGAAAAGGAACAGGGCGCGACAACGCTCTATCCTGGGCTGGGCATTGGTTTGACGATTGCCAAATTTGTGCTGGACCGGCATGACGGCCGTATCTCAATCACCAGCACCCCCGATGTTGGCAGTACGTTTACCTTGCACCTTCCCCAAAAATAAGAAGTGATGCAGCAATTGCTGCGCTCCGGTACAATATTCACAGCAAAATCCATTCTGTTGTGAGAGCGCGCATGAGCTTATCCCGCGAACCTTATCTGTCTCAAAATTCCAACACAAAAGAAGCTCAGCCATTGCTGGAACTGCGCCAGTTGAGTAAACATTTCCCCATTCGGGGCGGTGTTTTACAGCGGCAGGTGGGGGCAATTAAGGCGGTTAACCGGGTGAATCTGTCTGTATTTCCCGGAGAAACCGTCACGTTGGTGGGTGGGTCAGGCGCGGGAAAAAGTATTCTGGCGCGCACGGTGGTGCAGCTCATCCAGCCCACATCAGGGGTAGTGCTGTTTAACGGTGAGGAGTTGGCCAAGATGGGGCGGGCAGCGCAGCGGCTGGCCCGGCAGCAGCTGCAAATGACGCTGCAAGATCCTTACACGGCGCTGAATCCCAAAATGATGGTGTCTGAAATTTTGGCGGAGCCGCTGAAGATCCACAAATTAGGGGACGGCCGTTCCCAAAAAGAGCGCATCGCCGAACTGTTGCAATTGGTGGGCCTAAATCCGTATTTTGCCGGGCGCTATCCTTATGAGTTCAGTGGTGGCCAGCGACAGCGATTGAATCTGGCGCGGGTGTTGGCTACCCAACCCAAGCTGCTTGTTGTCGATGATCCGTTGGCGGCGTTGGATACGGCCGTTCAATCTCAACTCATCGAGCTGCTGGCAGACCTCAAGCAAAAGCTGGACCTAACACTGCTGCTCCTGGTGAGCAATCTGGCTCATGTACGAGCGATAAGCGACCGGATTGGCGTTTTGCACCTGGGGGAGATTGTAGAGTTGGGGGAGACGGAAGCGGTGTATGAACGGCCGTTACATCCCCATACGCAATTTATCCACAGCCAGACACGGCCGTTAGCTACAATCAATGACCGCGTCCAGCCCATTCAGCTAACTGGCCCAGCCCCCGATCCAGCCAACCTGCCCAGCGGCTGCAACTTCCGCACGCAATGCCCCTACGCCACCGATATTTGCCGCGACGAACTGCCTCGGCTGCGCGATTTGGGCAAAGCGGACCAACCACACCTCGTTTCTTGCCACCATGCCGAACGCTTTCAAGAATAACGTAGATCAAGATTGTAATCTTGACCGCCCTGCAACAATGCCTTGTTTTGCACGTAGAGGCTACCACGGGGCTGGGTGAGCCAGCCTATACTGCATGAAAAACGAGGCAAAACCATGAGTGAAGAAAAAGATTATCTCAAGATTGAGATTCCTGTAGAAGAAGAGGAAACCCCATTTGTGCCGGAACAGCCAGGACCAACGGCCCTGCGCACAGGCGCAGATGCCGTTAAAAAACAAGCTGCCAGTGCTGCTAAACAGGCCTGGAACAGCGAGTTACGCAAAAAGACAACCAAAGGGATGAAACGCGGAGCAACGGCCGTGGCCGGTACCGTCGCCGCTAAAAGCCAAAAAGTTGTCCAGGAGCGCGTGGTAAAAGCGGCCGAAGAACAGGCCCGCCAGCAAACCGAAGCGCTCAAAACCAAAATCCGCGAAACGGATTGGCAGCATGAGGCCAAACAAGGCACCGCCAACGGCCTGCGCTGGCTCAGCACTCAGCTCAGCAAATTGGCCGAACGCTTTACCCCCAAAGAAACAACACAAGAGGAATAATTAACCACGGAGGGCGCAGAGAACACGGAGATTTTTTTCTCTCTGCGTCCTCCGTGTGCTCTGCGGTGAAAAGCTTTATTTCTCGTCTAGGGCCGCAATACCGGGTAGGGTCTTACCCTCTAACAGTTCCAGGCTGGCCCCGCCACCGGTGCTGATGTGGCTCATCTTTTCCGCCAGCCCTGCTTTGGTCACCGCTGCGGCCGAATCCCCACCACCAATGATGACTTCCGTGCCCGACTCAACCTGCGCTGCCAAAATTTGCGCCAGTTGATTAGTAGCCGTGGCAAAGCGGGGGAATTCAAAGACGCCCATTGGCCCGTTCCAAACCACCATCTTGGCTCCTTGCAGCGCCTGCTTAAACGTCTCCAGTGACTTGGGGCCGATGTCTAGCGCCATTTTGCCCGACGGGATGCTGTCGGCGGCGACGGTCTCAGCAGCGGCTTCGGCATCGAACTTGTCGGTAACCACAAAATCGGTGGGCAGCACCAGGCGATCTCCAGCCATGCCCAGCAGACGTTTGGCTTCGGGCAGCGCGTCAGCTTCTACTAGGGAAGTGCCGGTTTCGTGTCCCTGCGCCTTGACGAAGGTGTTGGCCATGCCACCGCCAATCAGGATTTTTTCGGCGGTGTTAAGCAAGTTTTCAATGAGTTTGATCTTGTCGGAGATTTTGGCCCCGCCCATGATGGCGACGTAGGGGTGTGGTGGATTGGAAACGGCCGTTCCCAACGCACTCAACTCCTTCTCCATCAAAAAGCCGGCGACGGCCGCGCCACCTTTGGCCCGGATGGCCTGAGCCACGCCTTCGGTGCTGGCATGGGCGCGGTGCGCCGAACCAAAAGCGTCATCCACGTACAGATCGGCCAACGCGGCCAACTGCTGAGAGAGTTCTGCATTATTTTTCTTCTCGCCAGGATGGAAGCGAGTGTTTTCCAGCACCAGCACATCACCAGATTGCAGCTTGGCTGCAGCGGCAGTGACGTTTGGGCCGACCACATCATCGGCTGTTTGCACCGGGCAGCCCAGCAGTTCGCTCAACCGTGCAGCCACAGGAGCCATGCTAAATTGCGTATCTGCCGGGGAAGACGGCCGTCCCAAATGGGAGCACAAAATGAGTGCTGCGCCATTTTCCAGCAAATAGTTAAGCGTGGGCAGCGCCGCCCGGATGCGGGTGTCATCGGTTACCTGAATATCATCTTTGGGGTCTTTGCTGCTCAACGGCACGTTAAAATCGACGCGAACCAGCACCTTTTTTCCATTTACATCAATATCTCGAACAGTTTTCTTATTCATTTTTACTCCTTCAAATATCCACAGATTACACAGATTTCGCAGATTTTTTAATCTGTGTAATCTGCGAAATCTGCGGTTTGTTTTTACTCATAAACAATTTGGGTGCTTTGCAAATCGGCGTACCGTTCATCATTTTTTTGGATGTCCAGCACTTTTTTGATTTGCTTCATGCGCGGCACCATTTTGGAGAGTGGGGTTTGGTGATTTTTGGCGACGGCCGCCTGGGTGAGATTGCGCAGCTCAAGTTCGCTCATAATAAATTCTACGGCCGCAGCCCAGGCGGCGGGTTTGTCCAGCTTGGGTTGGTTGGCTATTTTGAAATCGCGCCAGAGGGAACGGCCGTTCACCAAGGCCATTGCCCCGTAAGAGCGTTCCTGCATGCCGGGAATGAGCAATTCTTCTACCGGATCGGCCAACGCTTCCGGGCGCAGCTTCATCTTGAGCAGCCCGCCATACAGGGCAAACGGCAAAATCCACGATTCGCCTGGCATTTTGCCCTCATCGCTGAGCGATTGCCCAGTAGCAATCAGGCCGCGCGCCCGCGCACCAGTCAGCGGCAGGTCGATGGTCGAGGGGTTCACGCTGACGATGCGCCACTCGCCGTCTATCTGGGTGAGCGTGACAGTGACCAAATCGTTGGCGGTGTAGCTGTTTTGCTCGGAACCAGGTTCTGGCCAGGCGTATTCGATATGGATGAAACGGCCGTTTTCCGTTTCCACTGCCCGCGTTATTCCTAATTGCTCCCGACCCAGCACCGTCTTCAGCAAAATGTCGTAGACATAGACATCGAACAGGTCCAACATGGCCGCTGTCTGGCCGTCTGTGGTGAGCAGGGTGTGCATCGTGGCCGCGTCTTCTGCTAGCGTCGCCTGAATCAACTTTTCTACGACAGGCCACACCTCGTCCCAAATGGTTTTTTCGTCAATCATAATTTACTCCAAGCGGTATTATACGCAGATAGGGGCGCAATTTCATTCCAAAAGGGGCAAAAGTGAGCAATGACACTGCGTTTGGTGACAAGAATCAAAAAGGAAATAGGACGCTGATTACTCTGATTAGTCTGATTGAATTATTAGACCTTATCAGAAAAAAGAATTGATCCGCAGATTAGCACAGATTACGCAGATTCTTTGCCTTTAATCTGCGCTAATCTGCGAAATCTGTGGATTTATAAGATGAACATGTTGCCAGTTTGGGCAATGCGGAAACCGGCGCGGCGCACGGCCGTTTCCGCCACACTGCCCTCATCTAACACCAAATTGGTATGATTCAGGTGGGTCAACACCAGCCTGTCCGCCAGATGGGCAAATCGGGTCAAGGTGTCCGTTACCAGCGGATGAGCCACTGGAGCGCGGCCGCCCAGCTCATCGCGGCTGTAAAAGCTGGCATCAACCAACGCTACATCTACGCTGCTCAAGATTTCTTCTGCCTCGGGCCACTGGGTCCAGGTATCGATGTCTGGCAGGTAGAGCAGTGATTTTTGCGGCCCTTGAATGCGAAAGGCGACTGTGCCCACGCCCCATT
>JBNKLQ010000293.1:0-7468 GCA_050292445.1 Promineifilaceae bacterium (SeqCode)
GTGCCGCCCCACCAACCAGCTTGCCCCCAAAATGTACGCCATCAAATTCCGCAGCTTCTCCACGGTGATGATTGATCTGCTGCACCGCGTGGCCCCCCAATCCAAACACATCTTCCTCTATCGCAATGCCGAAGACCGGGCCCGCTCTATTGCCCGTGCCTTCAAAACGGTGGAAGCTGAGAATGAAGCGATGGACCCGGCCAATCTGCGTGTGCGCACCAAATTTGTGCCGCTCATCAGCCAATATGCGGATCGAGCCACCAACGGCACGCTCTCTAAAGTGGAGTTCAGCATGTTGGCCTGGCTGTCTGGCATGCAAAAATATGTGGAGCTATACGAGGCGGGCATCCCCATGTGCGCCGTGCGCTATGAGGATATGATTGCTGAACCAGAACAAATTGTGCGCACATTGTTTACCTATTGCGATTTGCCCGTCACGCCAGAACGCATCGCCTTGGGAGTAAAGGCATTTGAGCGAGATTCGCAACAAGGGTCCAGCCTGGCTCGCAAGAACCTAAAACAAGACGAGCAAAATCGTCTCACCGAAGAACATCTTCAAGAAATTCACCAGCTCCTGGCCGAGCACGCCACCATCCACACGGCCGATTTTATCGTCCCCGGCACCATTCAAACCACCTAACCCCAACTGCCTGAAACTTTGCCCCGACGACCTCCGTATAGCGTGTGTTACAAACTGGAGGTAATAGCAAATGGCTGACACAATTGATAGTTTAAAAGAAGCAGAAAAAGAAGCATTAGAGAACGACCATCAACCACTGAGCGAAAATCGATCTCGACAGGTTCGACGGCACAAGGGCAATACCACTGGCGGCTTAATTCTTATCGGCATTGGCACAATCTTTTTGTTGAGCCAGCTCACAGGGTTTTATTTTCACAACTGGTGGGCGCTATTCATTTTGATCCCTGGCGTGATGAAATTGAATGAGGCGTGGCAAAGTTACCGGGCAGACGGCCGTCTCACCCACAACACGCGTGGGGCACTCATCGGCGGCACGCTGATTACAATGGTCGCCGCCTTCTTCTTGCTTAACCTGAGCTGGAATCTATTCTGGCCGCTGGTTTTGATTTTGCTGGGGATTAGTGCGCTACTGAACGCCCGTTCATAACATCGTTTTTCTGCTGGTCACACCAACGACCACCTTACTGAGCTGGTGGGAGGGTGACGTGGGATAATCGCACACAGTGCTGATTGTTCCACCTCACCCCCTCACCGGCTCTTTTTCTTCTGAATTTCCTCTCGCCAAATCCCCCGTCCTCAATTACGATTGTTGTAGGTCAAGTTTGCATACTTGACCTACGGTTTCATTTGAGGAGCAAAATGCAATGAGCAAGCCAGACATTAGAGAAAAATCCACCGTTGAACAAATCCGCCGCCGGTTCGACAATGACGTAGAGCGATTTTCTAACCTGCAAACGGGACAATCTTCCACAGTGGATGCGCCGTTGGCGCTGGAACTCATCACCAGCGCAGCGGCAGTGACCAATCCCAATGCCACCCATTTTCTAGATGTGGGCTGCGGTGCCGGAAACTACAGTGTGAAGCTGCTGGAAAAGCTGCCCAATCGGGATGTCACCCTCATTGATTTAAGCCAACCGATGCTGACGCGGGCCAAAGAACGGGTACAGGCAGAGAGCAACGGCCGTATTCACACCCACCAATCAGACATCCGCGAACTTGAGTTAAGGGAAAATCAGTTTGACATCATCATGGCAGCGGCGGTGCTGCACCATTTGCGGGAAGAGGCGGAGTGGACGGCCGTTTTCCAAAAATTTTATCACGCGCTCAAACCCGGTGGCTCCATCTGGATTTCTGACTTAGTCACGCACACGGCCGAGGCAATTGAACAGATGATGGTGGCACGATACGGAGATTACCTTACCCAACTCAAAGACGAAGCGTACCGCGACCACGTCTTCGCCTACATTGCCGCCGAGGACACCCCCCGCCCCCTGCTCTTCCAAATTGATCTGTTACGAAAAGTGGGCTTTGTCCAGACCGAGATTCTGCATAAAAACAGCGTTTTTGCCGCCTTCGGGGCCGTTAAGCCATGTGAATAAGACCGGAAACACGAACCCAGAATCCTCTGGGTGGCTTGACATAAGTTTTTAAAGACCTCCATGAGATAGAATGGTTGCTCTCTACTTCAACCAATTTCATCTTATGGAGGTTTTCTAATGTTCAGCGACATTGACCGCTTTGTCAAATGGCTGCGCCGCCGCAACCCCGGCGCCGATACCGCCAAGAGTTACCAGTATCATCTACGCAAATTCACCGAAGTTGTGGGTGACTGCGACCCCGCCGACGTCACTTTGCACGACGTTGACGACTTCATCACGTTTCAGGCCGAGCGGGAGCTTAAAAGCAGCTCCATAAATCGCAGTCTAACGGCCGTTACCTCCCTCTACCGTTTTCTAGCCGATGAAGACCCCACTTTAGAATGCCCTGTCCTGCGCCACCGCCACTGGCTGCGCGACCACCAGCGACTGCCCCGCGCCGTGCCCAAAGAAGAAGTGGAAAAGCTGTTTGCCGTCATTCAGGATGGGCGAGATAAAGCCATCTTCCTCCTCATGCTGCGCAGTGGATTGCGGGTTTCAGAGGTAGCCCGGTTCACCTTGCGCGACCTCTTTCTAGCCGAATCCCCGCCCCGGCTGCGGATTCATGGCAAAAACGACCGGGAACGCTCAGTCTACCTCTCGGCGGCAACGGTGTTGGCGCTGAAGGCGCACCTGGATTCACGGCCAAAAGTGGAGAATGACACCGTCTTTCTCACCTACGCCGGGGAAGGGATTGGTGTGCGCGGCATCCAAAAACGGCTGCAACAGTACCGCCAGATGGCCGGAGTGGACCTCACCGCCCACCAACTCAGGCACAACTTTGCCAACAACCTGGTCCTGGCTGACGTGCCGGTCACTTCCATCCAAAAACTGCTGGGGCATGTCTGGGTGGGCACGACGCAAAACTACATTGCTGCCAACGATGCCAAAGTGAAGGCCGACTTTGTCAAAGCCGCTGCCTGGTTGGAGGCGTGGCAATGAGCGAGAAACGAACCTTTCCTACCACTGCTGCCGTGCGGTATGACCGGGCGTTAAACAAGAGCCTGAAGCTCAATCCGCCGCCGTCTCATCTGGTGGTGCCGTACTTTTCTAGCTGCTGGCCTGCGGAAAATGTCACCTTTCTGGAGCAGTACCGTGACTGGTTGGTGGGCATTGGCGCGGCTGAGGCAGTGATTAACCAGCACCGCCTGCCGATGGCCGGGCATGTGTTGGGTCTCAATCTCAAACCACATGACCAGCTCGCTCTGGCCGGTGACTTTGACAAGGCGCTGTGCTTTGTGCAGACCAGGCCCACCAGTGAGAGCTGGAAAAGGAATTGCTGCCACTCGTTGGAATGGTTTCGCCGTTTTGTGAAGGAGCAGCGGGGCCTAATTATCCGCGACCAATTTTCTTTTGGCGATGGGACCCGCTTCCAGGAGGGGCTACCGGCGTGGCTCATTGCTCAGTTGACCAGGTACCTCCACATCCGGCAGGCCAACTGGCGGCCGTCTCGGCTGGGGCAGATGACGTACCAGTTTTGGGCTAAATCGACCCGGATTTGGCGCTGGCTGTTTGCCGAGGTGGAGATTCAGGCGGTGGCGGAGATAACCCGTGACCATCTTTTTGCCTACATCGACGAGCAGCTTGTGGCCGGGTACAAGGTGGCGACCATCAATCTCAGCCTGCACACTTTTCAGGGGACGCTGCGGTTTTTGCAGCAGCAGGGGATAGCGGTGCCAAATGCGCTGCTAACTTTGCCGGGGCTCAAGAAGCCGCAATCCTTGCCCCGGTTCTTGACCGATACTCAGGTGGTGGCTTTGCGCGATGACTTCAGGCAGCGGGTGGCACAGGCCAGGACGGTGGCGGCCAAACGGAACGCGCACCTGGATCTGGCGGCGTTTTACCTGCTGTGGCAGTGTGGCCTTCGCGTCGGTGAGCTGGAGGATTTGCAGCAGGCGGATGTGGACCTGGCGGCTGGGGTTATTCTCATTCGCGCCGCCAAGGGTTTGAAGGACCGCTCTGTTTATCTGACTGAGCGGGTCACTGAGGCCATTGAACAATACCTTGAGGTGCGCGGCCCGGCGTTAACGGACCATCTGTTCATCTACCGCCACAAGCCGCTGTCGAAGGACCTGGTGCGTAATCGCATGAAGGCGGCGGGTAAGCGTACTGGCGTAAAGGTGACGCCACATATGCTCAGGCATACGTTTGGGACGCAGTTGGTTAATGCCGGGGCGAAGGTGACGACGATTCAGGCGTTGTTGGGGCATGTGCGGCTGAACACGACAATGACCTATGCTCGCGTCCATGACCAGACAGTGATGGATGACTATTTTCGGGCGATGGAGCAGATTGAGGGGGAACAGAACGCGATTTTCCCTCAAAAACCAGATACCGAAAGAGCCCTTGCCCTGCTGGATAAGTTGGGGCAAGATGGTCTGAGTGAACAGCAACAACAGATTCTGGCCGAATTGCGCCGCTGTTTGAACCACCCGGCGACAAATAGCACAGGAACTATTGTTAAGGAACAACCAATGCAACTACAGCTGGTGAAGATGCCGCCGTAGTAGTGGCTGTGGGTAAGTGGGGAACACGGAGCTCGCGGAGTGTTCTCCACTTATCCACCAGTCAGGTTGACTGTTCTGACTACCCTGGCAACGCCAACCCAAAAACCGGCAAGGTGAGCGGCACGTTCAGGAGAACGGCCACAGCCCAGGTGAAGACCCGTCGATAGCAGGTTCGAAAACCTAAGGCGTATTAATTTTTAGTACTTTAATACCTTTATCTTCAATAAAGACTAAACCTTGTGAATCAGGCGACCAAGATGGCAAAGACAACGGTACATTGTCATCCTGTAACAGAGTTGTGGACAACCCCGTTTCTACGTCAAAAATATTAAATTTTCGAACCCTTTCGTTTGCTACTTTATCAACCCACAACCACGCAATCCAACGACCATTTGGTGAAATGGATGCACTGTATGAAGGATTATTTATATTAACTGTTCCTACATTAACCACTTTCTGGATTTCGAGTGTCTCAATATTTGCAATATAAATCGCTGGGTCCACACCACCTGTTCCATTATAAACATCAGGTTCAACCTCATTGCCCATATATAAAATATGGCTCTCATCAACAAAATAGGCAGTTCTATACACAAACTTGTCCATGAAAGGTAAATCTAACCTGACGGTATCCTGAGTCTCAGTATTGTAAATAACAAAAGAATCGTTACGAAGCAAAATTGTGTTTCCATACCAATCTAGCACATTGCTTATGCCTTCCGGTAAGTTAGGGAGGGGTGATATTACACCAGTTTCCACATCACATTGTTGAATGAGTATCTTAGATATGCAATTTTCCCCTTCTAAGCAAAGTGGATTTGCATTGAACACTATTTTGGAATCATCTGGAGACCAGACAAGATCTGTATACTGTTGCACTTCGCAAACTGTTTGAATATCTTGCCACGTAGATGTATTTACAATCGATATATCTCTGTTGCTCTGACTAAAAGCGACCATTGTTCCATCATGAGACCAAGATGGGTTTTCAAGTGGCACTATAGTCTCACCAAAATGAATTGCACCAATACCGGTTTCCTGCAGTGTTGTTGTGATCTGCAAGGTCTGAGATGGCGTTGGTAATAACAGGTCAACGGCAGATGTTGCAGTTGGTATTTGTTGTGTGGGTGTTATAGTCGATGAAGCAAGACTTTCAGTTTGGGGTTTGTTAATCACCAAGGAAGAACAACCCATTAAACCAAGTAATATAAAAAAGTGTGAGATTATTTTTTTTACACTCATGTTTTTATTCCCTATTGTGGATTAAGTACAGGTTGATCAGCTGGATTTTCATACCAGGGTTCCATTACGTCTATAACATAAGCCTCTGTTTCGTGACAATCACTGCTAAATGCACAAAGCTCAACCAAAATATTATCCCAAGTACAGGCATCGACTCCCATTCCACTGACGCAATTACTAATTGCTGCATTTACATTCCCCACACCTGTATTAAATGCTGCAACTGCTGCTGTCCAACGCTGTTCTGGACTCATTGCTGTAAACCATTCTGAATTTACAGAGGCTATTTGACTGTATCCCCCTAGTAAAAGGGCAATTCCAGCACGAATGTTTTGATATGGACTGTATCTGTTAATAGATCCCAAATCTCCGAAAATCCCATTGTAAAATTGAGCATTTGCGCCAGACAATTCATTTAAACCAATTTGGGTGATTTGCATAAGACCTTTCGCACCACTCAAGTTGTTTGCAAATGGGTCAAATTGACTTTCACGAGCTATCATCCGTTTAACGATTCTTGATAAAAAGAGACTGTCTGACTGACTGATAGTCGTCCAACTTGATGAGATTAATGAATCGATCGCAGTTGTAGTTAAAGCAAATATTTGATGATTATAATCATTCTGATTTGAGAAAGTTGGCTCCAAGCCTAAATTCCAATCAGAATTTAAACCACAAGCAACCGCATCGTAACCACTATCATAGGGATCATTGCACCAAACTGGATCGTGCCCGTCTGGATCAATGTAGTTGACAGGGTTATTGTATGAGTATGAGTATCTGTTTAAACTTTGTGGGTTGGCAGGGTTTGGTACAATGGTATCGGGAGACAACCAGCGGTTCGTGTTTGGCCTATAGTACCGCGCATTCATGTAACGCATGCCCCATTTTATTAATAAACCGTATCGCCGCGGACAAAAGCGGCCGTTTCCTGCCTCGTTGGCGCATTGAAAAACTGTTCTGTCTCGGCCACTTCAATCATC
The DNA here is from genome assembly GCA_050292445.1 of Promineifilaceae bacterium (SeqCode). Classification (GTDB taxonomy): domain Bacteria; phylum Chloroflexota; class Anaerolineae; order Promineifilales; family Promineifilaceae; genus Leptofilum. The sequence continues at coordinate 6,848 of JBNKLQ010000293.1, forward strand.
TCCCCGCCCCACAGCAGGGCCGTGCGCTGGGCAGTGCGCCGCGCCTGGAAGATGTTGTGTGTCACCAGCACCACCGTCATGCCGCTACGCTCGTTTTCCTCCCGAATAATCGCCTCGATAATGCTCACGTTGCTGGGGTCCAGATTGGCCGTCGGCTCGTCCAGCAGCAGCACGTCTGGCTGGGTCACCAACGCCCGGGCCAGCGCCACCCGCTGCGCTTCCCCCGCCGACAGCTTGGGCGCGGCCTGGTCGGCCAGCGGGGTCAGCCCCAGTCGTTCCAGCCACTGCATTTCAACTTCCTCCGGCAAAGTTTGGCCGCGCAGCCCTGGCCCATAGCGCAAATTGGCCCGCACTGAGCGCTGGAGCAGCAACGGCCGTTGAAAAACAGTGGTCACCCGCCGCCGCTGCGCCAAATCTAGTTCCGGTGTAGCCAACTCCCCATTAAAACGGATACTGCCCCGGCTGGCTGGTTCCAAAAAGTTGAGCAACCGCAGCAGCGTGCTTTTGCCCGCCCCGCTTGGCCCCACCAGTGCCAAAATCTCCCCGCTGTAAATGGTGAGCTGATCGAGGTTGAGGACGGTACGGCCGTCATACACCTTTTGCAATTGCGCGAGTTCGTAA
>JBNKLQ010000294.1:0-7394 GCA_050292445.1 Promineifilaceae bacterium (SeqCode)
ACAGATTTTTTCTTTATCTGTGAAGTGTCCAAAATTCTTGTGTCCAAAATTCTTCATTTTTTAATCTGCGAAATCTTTGATAAAAAGTCTATCAATCTTAACTTATGTCAAATAGACGAATAATTTTTCTGCTCTTGAATGGTTTGCCGAATTAAGTTAATTTTGGCATCCAATCCGATTTGCGTGACGGATTGAGAAGCAATCAGGTTGGCAAATTCGGCAGCCTGCCAGGGATTACGGCCGTTTAGCGCATACCGGGTTAAAAAGGCAGCGGCAAAAATGTCGCCCGCGCCGGTCGGTTCTACCAGATTCACAGCAGGCGCGGAAATCTGGCGCACTTCATCGCCAAAAAAGACAGTACAACCGCGCACGTTTTCCGTCATGATGAGCAGCCGTGCCGCCTGCCGGTAGCGAGGCAGCATGGTCTCATCCAGCAAATCTTCTTCGCTCAAGATAACCACATCGGCCAGCGGTAAATATTTTTCTGCTTCCGGCCAGTCGCGGGCGTAAACACGGCCGTCGGCCGTCCAGCGGCGCAGCCAGCCCTGCGGCGTCATGCCAATAACGCTGTTGGGGAACTGGTTCACAATGGCCGGGTCAACCTCGTTTGTCAGTGGCCCGAGATGCACCACGGTGGGATTGGCCCATTTGTCTGGCAAATGTTCGGCGCGAATCGGGTCGGCCACAGTGTAAAGCATCTGGGTACGGCCGTTTTCCTCATAAATATTCTCAAACGTGCTGGTGTGGGCCGACGGAATGACCTCCACCGTCAGATTAGCCAGTTCAGCCAATCCTTCATAATCCGACTGGCAGCTGGTGAGAACGGCCGTTTGACAGCCCAACGCCTGTGCCACCCGCCCGGAATAGGAAACCGTGCCACCCACGAGATTGCCCGCTGGCGTCACGTCCCGCGTAATATGTCCAATCACTAAATAATCTGTCTTTTTCACAGGCGTGATTCTAACATAGCGGACTGCTACATGCGAGAGAGGTACGCCACGGTTTTTCATTTGTATAGAACGCAGATGAACGCTGATTTCTATTTTTATCTGCGTCATCTGCGTTTATCAGCGTCCCATTGATTTTACCTACTAAAAAACCCTGGAGGTGAATGCTTCGCTTTGGTTTGTGCACTTTGAGCGCAGACGGCCGTATCGTATAATTGCCCACTTCCACTAAATCAGCATTTCTGGAGAGGCACATGCGCGTAAAGGTCATTCTCAATCCAATGGCAGATAACAGGCGGGGCGCAGCACAAGCGGCCGTGATCAAACAGGTGGCCCAGCCGTTTGGCGGCGTCGATCTGGCGCTGACGGAATATCCCGGCCATGCAAAGGAGCTGGCCCGGCAGGCGGCCGATGATGGCTACGATTTGGTCGTCGGGGCAGGCGGCGACGGCACGATTAGCGACGTGGTTAACGGGCTGATGCGTGGCAGCAAGGCGATTACCAAACTGGGCATCATTCCCATTGGCTCGGGCAACGATCTGGCCTGGAGTTTGAAGATACCAACAACGGTGGAAACGGCCGTGCAAAAACTATTCAGCGGCACGCCACAAACCATCGACCTGGCCCGCATCGAGGATGACCAGGGGCGCTTTCGCATTGTGGACAACAATATCGGCATTGGCTTTGATGCCGTGGTGGTGATTGAAACAGAAGCTATCAACCGCGTTCACGGCTTTATGATGTACCTGTTGGCCACCCTGCGCACCATCATGTCTTACTCACAGCTACCTCAAACAACCATCCATTTTGACAACGAGCGGGTTGAGCAACAGATCACCTTTATCGCCTTTGGCGTCGGCCCGCGCGGCGGTGGTGGCTTTTTACTCACGCCCCATGCCAAACATGGGGATGATTTAATCGACACCTGCACCGTAAACCCCGTCGGCCGCATAACCATGTTGAGTCTGCTGCTTTCGGTCATGAGAGGCACGCATATCAGATCAAAGCACGTCACCATGCGGCAAAACAAGCAAATTCGGGTGCGATCAGACCGCCCCCTGCCCATTCACACCGACGGCGAAATGTTTGCCTACCCGCAAGACAACGTGCGTGAAGTGACCATCACCAGCCTGCCTGCCGCCATTGACGTGATTGTTTAGGAGGAACGGCCGTATGCCCAACGCGAAACCCCAAACTGTCATGCTGAACGCAGTGAAGCATCCCTAAAACCGTGGCGGCTTATCGCCTTGTTAGTCAATTAAGAGTAATCAAGAAAATGATAGCTAAAGAAAAATTAGACAACATTTTGGCTCGACACAAAGCCCAGCCAGTTGGAAGTGGGTATATAGACATTATCGTAAAACGAGAAAATGTCCGTCAATTAATCGAAGAGCTCATTCTCTATGAAGTTAAAATCAACCTCATTACTTGGTGGGAATATATAGAGCCAAATACCAAGAGTAAAGGCTACGGTTTTGGCGGCCCAAAAAGCGATTACTATGATGGTTGGTTCTCCGAACTTTGTTTTGCAGAAGACGAACTCAACACGTCTGTAATAGAAGACATTGTGAAAATCATTGAGAATAAAGAGATCACCTTTGGCGATGGAGAAAAAATCAGCTATCAACGAGAAGAATGCCTGACGCCAGCATTATGGCTTGTTGTTCCAAATCATTGGATGTCGAGATAATCAAGTCAAGGGAAAATACATGCGGACATTGTTGAAAGCGTTACAGGAACATGAATTGATTGTCCTGCGGGTGATCGGTGAATGGTGGGAGCTGGACCTGACCGGCGAGGACAAAGCCGCTAGCTGCAAAGCCCTGGCCGAACGGCTGGCCCAGCTTGATTTTGCCCAGGAAATTTTATACCTGGGACCAGAAGAAGCGGCCGCCATCCAAACGTTGGTTCAGAGCAACGGCCGTTCCCCGGTTGCCGCCTTTGAACGATTACATGGCGAGGTCCGCCTGATGGGGCCCGGGAGCGCTGGAGCGGGAAGAACCGTGGTTTGACCCGATCAGCCCGGTGGAGGCGCTGTGGTATCGCGGTTTTATCTATCGCGGCTTTGACGAAACGGCCGAAGGCATGATTGAGTTCTATTACCTGCCCGATGAGCTGCTGGAGAAGCTACCAAAGCCGGAAAAACCAAAAGAGGTGCGAGAAACGGCCGCTTCGACAGGTTCCGTACCGGCCGTTCCCAAGCTCAAGCCCGTGCCCGAACCCAACCGCTACACCCCCGCCAGCAGCAGCGCCGTGGATGATCTCACCACCCTGCTGGCCCTGGCCCAGCGCACCGCCCTGCGCAGCGAAGCGCTGGACCTCCTGCCGCAAGTGCTGCTCGATGCCGACGCCGACCGGCGCTCCCTGCTCATCAACCTGGCCCGCGAAATGGAAATGCTGCGCGAAGTGGAAGGCGGCATTCGGCCCACGCGCACGGCCGTTTCCTGGCTAACCAAATCCCGCGAAGCCCAACTGCGTGCCCTGATGGACGCCTGGAGCAGCAGCGGCTGGAACGATTTGTGTCACACCCCCGGCCTGCGCTGCGAGGGCGACCAGTGGCGCAACGATCCCATCCTGGCCCGCACCGCTCTACTAGACGCCCTGCCGCAAACGCCAGACTGGTACCGGCTAAGCGATCTCATCGCACACATCAAGCAAACTGACCCCGATTTTCAGCGCCCCGACGGCAATTACGACACCTGGTATGTGCGGGACGTGGCCCAGGACAACTACCTCTCCGGCATTGAAAATTGGGAGTTGGTGGAAGGTCGTCTGCTAACGTTTTTGGTGCAGGGGCCGCTGTTTTGGCTGGGACTGGCGGAAACGGCCGTTCAAGGCAAACACAATCTGTTCCGATTGACGGATCGGGCATTGGAATGGCTGGCCAACGCCCCACCCGCCACGGAAGAAGTAACCGTACCCATCATCGTGCAGCCGGACGCCTCTGTGTTGGTGGCGCATAATGCCAACCGACATCATCGCTTCCAGGTGGCCCGCATCAGCGAGGCGCAGCCGGTGGAACCGGGCAAGCCGTATGCCTACCAGATCACCCCCGCCTCGCTCAAACAAGCCCAGGCGGAAGGCATCGAGCCGGACCGCATTTTGACCTTTTTACAGGAAGCCAGCGAACGGCCGTTACCGGCAGCCACCAAACGGGGCATCGAGCGCTGGCGGGAGCGAGGGGTGGAAGGACGGTTGGAAACGGCCGTAATCCTGCGCGTGCGGGATGCGGGCATTTTGGAGACGCTGCGCAGCAATGCCAAAACCCGCGACTTCATCGACGAAAGTTTAGGCGAACTGGCCGCCACCGTGCGGCTGGAAAATTGGCAAAAGCTGCGCGACGCCGCCGCCCAGCTCGGCCTGCTGCTGGACAGCACCGTCAACCCGTAGGTCAAGTTTGTTAACTTGACCCATAATTCCACAGGGGACAACATGCGCTTCGGCGCACCACTTAGAATAAAATAGGTCGCAGATTTGCCTGATTTACCTGATCGCGAAGCGGTCGTCGGACGACATCAGGAAGATCATGGGAATCAGCGTCCTATTTATATTTGGAGGAGAATCATGATCAAAGGACTTCTGACGCTTGAACAACTAAAAGGGATGGTAGAAACCGAAGAGATCGAAACCGTCATTGTGGGATTTACGGATCATTACGGCCGTATCATGGGCAAACGGTTCGACGCTGAATTCTTTGTGGAAGATGCCGCCAGCCACGGCACACATGGCTGCAACTATTTGCTGACCGTCGATATGGAAATGGAGCCAGTGCCAGGCTATGATTTTGCCAATTGGGAGCTAGGCTACGGCGATTTTCATCTCGTGCCAGACTTATCCACGTTGCGCATTGCCAGTTGGCTAGAAAAAACTGCCCTCGTCCTTTGCGATCTGGAAGACGAAAAGACGCATCAGCTCGTTGCCGTTGGTCCCCGCTCCATTTTGCAGCAGCAAGTCGCTGCCGCCAAAGCCAGTGGCTTTACCCCGATGGCTGGCTCAGAGTTAGAATATTACATTTTTGAAGATTCCTACCGGGCTGCGTCCGAAAAGAAATATGATGAGTTGCAGCCTGCTGGCTGGTACCTTGAAGATTATCATATTTTCCACGGCTCACGCGAAGAAAAGTTCACCGCCCTGGCCCGCCGCCATCTAAAAAAGTCGGGCATTCCCGTAGAAAACTCCAAGGGAGAATGGGGCCTGGGGCAGCATGAGATTAACGTCCGCTACGCTAATGCGCTGGATATGGCCGACCGGCACACCCTGTTTAAGCAAATCAGTAAAGATATTGCCGATCAAATTGGCATGAGCGTCACCTTCATGGCCAAGCCATTTTCGGGTCAGGCTGGCAGCAGCTGCCATATTCATTTCAGCCTGTGGAATGGGTCTGAAAATGCCTTTGCCGGTGACAACACCCTTGGCCCGGTGCAATGCTCAGATACGTTTCGCTGGTTTTTGGGCGGCTGGATGGCGCACGTTCCGGAAATGATGGTATTTTATGCGCCAACGATTAATTCCTACAAGCGGTACGAAGATGGTTCCTGGGCACCCACGCGGTTGGCCTGGTGCTACGACAATCGTACGGCCGGTTTTCGCGTGGTGGGGCAAGGCAAAAGTTTACGCATTGAATGCCGCATCCCTGGGGCAGACTGTAACCCTTATTTGGCGTATGCGGCCGTTTTAGCGTCGGGGTTAGATGGCATTGCCAATAAAATTGAGCCACCGCCACTTTTTGAAGGGGATGTTTACGCAGCCCAACATCTGCCCCGCGTACCGTACACGCTGAAAGAAGCGACCGATCTATTTACCAACAGCCCCTTTACCAAACAGGTATTTGGCGAAGAGGTTGTTAAACATTACACTCACTTTTTCCGGGAAGAGCAGATGGCGTTTGATACGGCCGTTACCGACTGGGAACGCCAACGCTACTTCGAGCGAATCTAAAAAGCTATGTCTTCATCAATTAGTATGCTAAATGATGTGTGAAACCCTCGCTTGTCATTCCCGCGAAGGCGGGAATCCAGTAGATTTTAATCATATAACCTGGATGCCTGCCTTCGCAGGCATGACAGTTGTTGATTTAGAAGTTTGTCAAGCACACTACTTATTGTAAACCAAAAAAACTATACAGAGGATATAACCATGCGATTAAACGACAAAGTAGCCGTCATCACCGGCGGCAGCAGCGGCATTGGCCGCGCCACCTGCCTCTTGTTTGCCCAGGAAGGGGCCAAAGTTGTCATTGCGGACATCAATGATGCTGGTGGCCAGGAAACATTAGCCGCCATCCAGGCATCTGGCGGCGAGGCCATCTATGTTCATGCGGACCAATCAAAAGCCGCTGACTGCAAAAATATGATCAAAACGGCCGAAGAAACCTACGGCAAAGTAGATGTCTTGTTTAACAATGCGGGCATTAGCCACGCCAACGACGATGACGCCATCAATACCACTGAAGATGTTTGGGATTTAACCTTTGCAGTCAACGTGAAGGGCGTTTTCTTATGCTGCAAATATGGCATCCCCGCCCTGCGCCGGGCTGGCGGCGGCTCCATTATCAATACCGCCTCCTTTGTCGCCCATCTAGGCGCTGCCACGCCCCAACTGGCGTACACGGCCAGCAAAGGAGCTGTGCTCTCCATGACGCGGGAGCTGGCGACCATCCATGCCCGTGAAAATATTCGCGTCAATGCCCTGTGCCCCGGCCCTTTGCGCACGGAGCTTTTGATGAAATATTTAGACACGCCAGAGAAGCGCAATCGGCGCTTGGTGCATGTGCCCATGGGGCGCTTTGGCGAGGCAGAAGAGATTGCCAAGGCGGTACTCTATCTCGCGTCAGACGAATCATCGTTTGTCACGGGAACCTCTTTTATGGTCGATGGCGGCATTACGGCCGCTTACGTCACGCCAGAGTAATTAGGAATTTTATTTGCACTTTTAGGCATCTCCTTGAGATTGTCTTTGAAAAGTATTATCGTTCTAGGGATTTCTCGCCAAAAGCGGCTCGAAATGACAATTCGGGGTAATTCGTTAGGTTTTTTCTCATTCAAGTTAATCTTCATTGTCATTTCGAGGTCCTCCGAGAAATCCCTTTAAATTTAATCTGATGCAGTCTCAAAATTCTCTGTCCAAACCATGACAACAACACAACCAACATTATTTGAACAGGTTCAACACATTTTTCGGGAGCTGGTGGGGCGGGAAACGGCCGTTACCGTTCGTGCTCCTGGTCGCGTGAACTTACTCGGCGCGCATTTAGATTACAACGAAGGCTGGGTGCTGCCTGGCGCTATCGAGCCATCCGTCTGGCTGGCCGCCGCGCCCACAACAGATAATCGGGTGACGGTGCGGGCGCTCAATTTGGGGGAAACGGCCGCTTTCCAACTACCGCATCTGGAACTGTTTGCCTCCAGCGTCGGCGGCAACTGGATCAACTACCCGATGGGCGTCGCC
>JBNKLQ010000295.1:0-7371 GCA_050292445.1 Promineifilaceae bacterium (SeqCode)
ACCCCAAGGCTTGACCGTTTACCGAAACTCAAAAGTTAAAAACGGTCAAGCCCTAAATGGTGGTCGCTGTTTCAGGTGGTTGGGGTACACGGCCGTATAATTCTGTCATATCCCCCAAACGATTGGCGATGTCCTGAGTGAGCATGTGGGGCTGGTAGCGCCAGCGCCAATAGCCGCCGACTTTGCCGGGGAAGTTCATTCGTGCTTCATTGCCCAGGCCCATAAGATCTTGCAGGGTGGCAACGGCCGTATTCGCCACAGATGCATAGGCCAACCGCGTCATATCCCAGGAAATGTGCTGTCCGCTAATTTGCATGTAACGCCGAATATGGTCCCTTTCTGACTCGGTGGCGTTGCGGTACCAGCCCAGCACCGTCTCATTGTCGTGCGTGCCGGTGTAAACAACCGAGTTTTTGTCGAAGGTGTGGGGCAAAAAGTTGCTGTTGCGCTCGCCGCCAAAGGCAAACTGCAAAATCTTCATGCCGGGGAAGTCGAATGCATCGCGCAAAGCGACCACGTCTGGCGTGATGACGCCCAAATCTTCAGCGATGAGCGGCAGGTCGCCCAAGGCATCTCGCATTGCCTGGAAGAAAGCTGCGCCTGGCCCCTTGACCCAACGTCCGATAACGGCCGTTGGCTCATCAGCCGGAATCTCCCAGTAAGCATCGAAGCCACGAAAATGGTCAATGCGCACGATGTCGGCCTGGGTGAAGCACATTTTCAGGCGAGCGGTCCACCAGGGATAGCCCGCTTCGGCCATGCGCTCCCAGCGGTAGAGCGGGTTGCCCCAGCGCTGGCCTGTCTCGCTGAAGTAGTCCGGCGGCACCCCAGCAATAACGGTGGGCGCACCGGTTTCATCCAGGTGAAACAGCTCTGGATTGGCCCACACATCGGCGCTGTCGAAGGCCACAAATATGGGAATGTCGCCAATGATCTGGATGCCGCGTTCATTGGCGTACAGCTTCAGGCTGAGCCACTGCTGGAAGAAGAGAAATTGCAAAAATTTGTGCCGATCAATTTCGCGTGCCAGTTTTTCAGCCCAGCGGCCCATGGCGGCTGGTTCGCGCAGGGCGATATCGCGTGGCCAGGTGTTCCAGACACCGCCTTCATGTTCAACGTGATGATTTTTGAGCGCCATAAAAAAGGCAAAATCGTCTAGCCAACTGCTTTGTGTTGTGCAAAATTGTTGATAGGCATTGTGCTGTTCTTCCGTGCCGTGGGCCAGAAAGTGTTCATGAGCCTGCTGCAAAAGGGCGGTTTTGAACTCGATGACAGGGCCAAAATCAACGGCATGATGGGGAAAGGGAGGGACCGTGTGAACGGCCGTTTCCGGCAAATATCCATCCCGCACCAACCTATCGGGGCTGATAAGCATCGGATTACCGGCGAAAGCCGAAAAACATTGATAGGGTGAATCGCCGTAGCCTGTGGGGCCAAGCGGCAAAATCTGCCAGAGTGACTGCTTGCTGGCAACCAAAAAATCTACAAATTGGTAAGCAGCATCGCCAAAGTCGCCGATGCCGTAGCGACCGGGGAAACAGGTAGGATGAAGTAAGATGCCTGCGGCACGTTCAAAGCGCATAGTGAGAACCTTTAATTAAAATTAGATTGTAATGTTATATGGGAGGTAATTGAGCAATTCGGTAATTTAACTGCTCAATTACTTAATTACTCAATTACCCATTCACCGTACGGGCAATGGCCCACTCATAAAGCTGTTCATACCCGCTGGCGGAACGCTGCCAGGAATAGTCGGCCAGCATACCGTTTTGCTGAATGGTTTGCCAGCGGGGTTTATCGACGTTGTAGACGTAGATGGCGCGCTGGAGTGCGTGCCAAAAAGCGTCGGCGTTGTAATCGTCAAAGCGGAAACCGGTTTCACCATCCTGCACGGTGTCCACCAGACCGCCGGTGGAACGCACTACCGGCACGCTGCCGTAGCGCATGGCGATGAGCTGGCCTAGGCCGCACGGCTCAAACAACGACGGCATGATAAACATGTCGCTGCCCGCGTAGATGAGCGGGGCAAAATTAGCGTCGTAGCTTAGATAGGCGGTCATTTTTTCGGGATGATAGGCGGCCAGGCGGGCAAACATTTCTTCATAGCCCGGATCGCCCGTACCCAGCACAATAAACTGGGCCTCCCCAGAGTAGCCATTCATCAGCAGATGGATGACGTGGCCAGTGATGTCTAGCCCTTTTTGCCAATCCAGCCGGGAGACCATCGCCACCAAGGGGATGTTGTCGCGTTGGGGTAGGTTGGCGCGGGCTTGCAGGGCGTGGCGGTTGTGCAACCGTTTTTCTAGATGGTCTGCGTCGTAAGGGCTGGCTAAACGGCCGTCTTCCGCTGGATCCCACTCTTCATAATCCAACCCATTCAAAATGCCGTGTACATCAAAATGACGATGGCGCAGCAGGCCATCCAGCCCGGCTCCACCTGATGGTGTCATAATTTCCTGGGCGTAGGTTGGGCTGACGGTGTTGACCATTGTGGCATGGTAGATGCCTCGGGCCATAAAGTTAACTTCGTCATACCCTTCTTCAGCCAGGGAGTGAGTTTGCAGCCCCATGTAATCAAAAATGCGCCAAGGTGTCTTACCCTGGTGCGCCAGATTGTGAATGGTAAAAATGGTCGCAATGCCGCGAAACTGTTCATACCCTTGCCCGGCGGTTGCCAGCCAGGTAAGTGCCGGGGCGGTGTGCCAGTCGTGGGCGTGGACCAGATCTGGCTTCCATTCCAGGGCAATGGTGAGCTCCAAAGCGGCACGGCTGAAAAAGGCAAAGCGGTAAGCATCGTCGCCGTAGCCATACAAACTTGGGCGGTTAAACAGATTGCCTTCTGCAATGAAGTAAATAGGCACCTGGCTGTTGGGCAACGTTCCCTGGAAAACACCAGCTGGCAGCATCCCTTCGCCTGTAGGTACGCTCAAGGTCCCCGGCATAGATGATACACCAGGATAACCCGCCTCGATTTTTTGGTAAGCGGGCATCACCACGCGCACATCATGGCCCATCTCATGCAAGGCTTTGGGCAGCGAACCACCCACATCGCCTAAGCCCCCGGTTTTGGCAAAGGGAGCCACTTCGGCGCTCAAAAACAGAATCTTTAATTTTTCGGACATCGAACGGCCTTTATTTTGTTTCAGCAATAGTTTGAACTGCTATTTTCCCTGTTTTTAGACTTTAGGCCAATCCAGAAGAATACGATTTTAAACGATCTTGGTTTTCTGGATTGGCTTGAAGCTTTTTCGGTGTGCTCGGGGGACAGTTGATTTTCGAAAAAGCGTACTTTAGTCGGTTTGCCGATTTTGGTGTGGTGTTGACGGTGATGTACAATAACAACAAATGAGGAGAGATGCATGTCGGCTCGAAAGATGATTCCGTTTTTGCTGCTAAATATTGTGGTTTCCACGGTGGTGGTTCTTGCTATTTTGTATTGGTGGGATAATCGGGTTGATGGCTCGGAAACGGCCGTTTCCATTCCCACCACCATCACACCCGCCGCCTTGCAAAATACGGCCGTGCCCCAACAACAAATTGCCCCGACGAACACCGCCGAGCCTGACGATGGCCCGCTCATTCATACCGTCCGGGCAGGGGACACGTTGGGCACTATTAGCCAACTGTATGATGTGACGGTGGATGCCATTGTGTCCGAAAACGGCCTACCGAATGAAAATGTCATTTCTGTGGGGCAGCAGCTTATCATTCCCATTGGTGGAACATCGACACCAGTGCCACAAGCAACGGCCGTTCCTGAAGAAGCTGTCTTGCCCACGCCGATTGCCACCCAGCCAGTGGGGGCAGGGGAAGCGGTGGTGGAAATTACGGCCGTTATTGGCCCAGACCAGCTAGACGACGAAGCAGTTCTCCTCACCAACAGCGGTGATGCCCCCATCGCTCTGCAAAACTGGACGCTGCTAGATGAAGATGGCCACGAATACGAGTTTGGTCAGGTGACGCTTTTTGCCGGGTCCGATTTGCAGCTAAATACAACCAGTGGAGCCAACGGCCCCACCGCCCTGTTTTGGGGCCTCAATGAAGCCATTTGGACGTCGGGTGAAACCGTCACGCTGCAAGATAGCACCGGGGCCACCCGCGTCACGTTTACGGTGCCATAATCATGCGCGGATTAATTGATCGAAAAGGAGAACAGTTCGCCTTTTTGCAAGGCGGCACATTATTCACGCTGGACGGGGAGCCGACCGGTTATCTCCGGGGCAATTTTGTTGAAGATTTAGCCGGAAACCGCATCTGGCAAGTGGTGGGTGATGCCGTTTATTCTTTAGATGGCAACGAAACCATCGGCTTTTTTGGTGCAGAGCGGGATGACCGGTACGATCTATAATCGTCAACAACCAGGACTGGCAGTCCTGAAATCCAACAAATCAACTAGAAGAGTAGTGTAGGACTGCCAGTCCTACGACAAAATAGCGAGGTAATGTATGCGATTAGGCGCACATATGAGCGCGGCTGGCGGTTTATTTAAAGCGTTTGCCCGAGGTGATGAAGCAGGTTGTGATTCGATGTTGGTGTTTACCAAAAGCAACCGGCAATGGAAAGCCAAGCCCATCACCGATAAAGATGTAGAGAAATACCGTAAGGCGGCAGAGGAGTATAACCATATCTACCCCGTGGCTGTTCATGCCAGCTACCTGATCAACATCGCTTCCCCAAAGGACGATCTTTGGGAAAAATCGTATCAGGCGCTCAAAGATGAGGTGGAACGGGCTGCTGCTTTTGATATTCCGCTGCTCACTTTTCATCCTGGATCGTTTGTCAGCAGTGATGAACAGTCGGGCATGGCGCGCATTGCGCGTGGGTTGAAGCGGTTGCTGGAGGAAACGGCCGAATCCTGCTCCAATGTCACTGTTTGCGTAGAAACCATGGCCGGGCAAGGCACCAATATTGGCCGTAGTTTTGAACAGCTAGCCACTATTTTGTCCCAGGTGGGTGACAACAAACGGTTAGGTGTTTGCTTCGACACCTGTCATGTCTTCGCCGCTGGCTACGACATCCGCACCCCGGAAACCTATGCGGAAACAATGGCAGCCTTTGACAAAACAGTTGGTCTGGACAAGATCAAATGTTTCCACTTAAACGATAGCAAACACGAGCTTGGTTCCAACAAAGATCGCCATGAGCACATTGGCCAGGGCTTCATTGGCACATCCGGCTTTGCTAACTTTGTGAATGATTCCCGCTGGGCCAGTCATCCGGCCCATTTGGAAACACCCAAAACAGAAGAAGATGAAGATGGCAACGAAATTGAGATGGACCCGGTGAATCTAAAAGCGCTGCGTGATCTAATTGAGTAGCCATGTTCATTGTTGATGGCCATTTGAATTTGGCTTATGACGCGTTGGTAAACGGCCGTAATCACCACCAACCACTCCAACAGCTGCGCGAGCAGGAAAAAGGTCACCATCCGGCAGGCGTTGCCACTGTGACGCTGCCTGCCCTCAAAGAAGCTGGCGTTGGTCTCGTCTTTGGCACGATCTTTGCCCCTCCTGCCGAGCGTCGCACGGCGGAAACCGGCTACCACACGCAAGTGCAGGCTGAAAAGATGGCCACAGCCCAGCTTGATTATTATCACCGGTTGGCGGACGAAGACGAAACTATTCGCCTGGTGGGTAATCAGGAAGAATTGGCTGAGGTAGTGGATAGTTTTGTGGATGAGGAACGGCCGTTCCTCGGCATTGTACCATTGCTTAAGGGGGCAGATCCCATTCGTGAGCCGGAAGAATTGGAACGATGGGTGAAACGCGGTCTGCACATCGTGGCGCTGGCCTGGAATGACACGATTTATGCTTCCAGCTTCCGGCGCGGAAGTCGCTTTGGCCTTACCAAAGCAGGCTATCAGCTGCTGGAAATCATGGCTGACTTTGATCTCATTGCTGATCTCAGCCATTTAAGCGAAAAAGCATCATTGGAAGTTTTAGACAGCTATCCAGGCACGATTATCGCCTCTCACAGCAACGTCCGGGCGCTTGTCCCCGATAGCGAACGCCATTTGAACGATACCCAAATTCAACTCATTGGCGAGCGGGGCGGGGTAATCGGCATCTCGCCTTATAATCCGCTGCTGCGCCGTGGCCATCGGCATGGTGATCCCAAACATTCCCTCACAACCGATCATGTTGTGGCCCACATTGACCATGTTTGCCAGGTGTTGGGCGATGCGGCGCATGTTGGGTTGGGCACTGGGCTAGGCGGTCCGTTTGGCGCGGCTGATTTGCCGATGGGACTTGATTCTGTAAGTGGTTTGGGGGCAATTGGCAAGGGATTGCAGGAGCGGGGATATGGGAAAGAAGAGGTAACGGCCGTATTGGGCCAAAATTGGCTCCGATTGTTGCAACGTACATTGCCAGAATAAAGAAAAGACCCGCCCATAAAATTAGGACGGGCCTTCTATCAGGAGAATCAAATGGGCGAGGAAACCCCACGAAACCCCGCCCAATCTCCCAATATCGATTGCCAGAATAATTTAATAATTCGGGCGCAAGGTATTGAGAGGAGGAAGTGATTAGAAGTATATCACGGAGTCCTTTTGGTGTCAATAAAGTGACATTATAGTGTCACTAGCTCGGCTGCCAATACCCTAATTTGTTCAAAGTTGCGTGGAGTGGCTCGGGATCTGCCATACGCATTGCCCCAAACCACCAGGTTCCTTCACTGCCTCTAAAGAAATAATCATGCCCGGCATGACGCCCTTCAATGGGAACTAACATCTGCGTTGGGTGCCCCACGCGAAAGCTGGCGCGGTAAATCACTGGATTGTTGTAATATAGCTCCAGCAAAATGCCATCATCTTCATAATAAGTGAGCGTATCTTCACCAAAACCCAGGTTGATAAGATTTGTGTTACTAAATCTGTGGAGTGATTCGTGAATGGCCGTTGCCAACTCATCAAAATCCTCGTGACCTGGTTGAATCACAATCTGCTCACCATGATCCCAAATCACAATGCGATCAGGGGTCGCATCAACATTTCTTGAGGCAAACCACAATATATCTTGGGCATTAAGCGCATTAATCGCGTAGATAATGACCACAATAGCCAATGCAAAAAAGATAAACGGCTCTATGATACGAATTTGTCTGGGATGCTTTAATTCAGTCATATTCAATTTTCAACTTTTGGCCTAATTTGCAAAGAGAAAGCATGGCATATTAACTATCTTCAGCTAACGCACCATGCTTATTTCCTTGACCGGAATAAATGGCCAAGTAAACCCTTACTTAAACAAAATATTTGCTTTAGAGTTTAAGTCTGGGGTCAAGGGCATCACGCAAGCCATCTCCCAGATAATTAACCGCCAACACCGTGACAAAAATCAACAACCCTGGATACAACGCCTTCCACGGTGC
>JBNKLQ010000296.1:0-7353 GCA_050292445.1 Promineifilaceae bacterium (SeqCode)
TGGGCCATTAAAAAGTACGGTCCCAACACGCCCACCCAACCAAAAAAGATCAACACAAATAAATCGCCCCAGCCAGCATAGCCATATGGCTTGCTGCCTGCGGTGTAGTTCACTGCCGCCCAGATGGCCGCACCGCCTAACACCACAAACACCAGCAGCCCAATTAACCCGTCAATGCCAAAGGCCAACCAAAGCAGCAGCAGGCCACTCACGCCAGACAGAGCGGCAAACAGAATCATGGCTCGTTTCATCGTTGCGGCACTAATTTGGCCCGACTGGACCGCACGCTGGGGTCCTTCGCGCTGCACATGGTCTGCCCCGTGGATGGAATCGCCGTAATCGTTGGCCAGATTGGAAAGGATTTGCAGGAATACGGCCGTTAACAAACAAAGCGTCGTAATGGGCCAACTATAGGCATCATCCGTGACAGCCAGAAAGGTGCCCAGGGCAATGCAAGAAAGCGCCAGGGGCAGCGTGCGCGGTCGGGCAGCATCGAGCCACGCTTTACGCAAGGAGGAGGTCGGTTGGGTTGTCTTTGTCATAAGCGCGAATTATAGCAAGAGCCGGCCGTTCTGCCCGGTAAGAGTGTCACCCATTTGTTCGCTCGGGTTCAGAATGAGATAATTTACTCAAGCAGATGTTTTGAGATGATTGATTGTATGACATTGCCCCAAACTAAAATGTTGGAATTATGAAAGCTGGTGCAAGTTCATTTCTACTATGGGTAGTAGCCAGTCTCGCCGCGTATGGCGGGATGGTGTTCTTGCACGTGCAGCACGGATCGTTGCGTGCTAGCGTTACGCCACAGACCATTGCTTGCTATTTGCTGGCGTTTGCCGCTTATATTGGGGCACTTGTTTGGGTGGAACGGCACGAAAAGTGGCCGATGAAATGGGTATGGGCAACGGCCGTTCTCGCCCGCGCCCTACTCCTATTCACCACGCCCACCCTGTCTGATGATGTGTATCGTTACCAGTGGGATGGTTACGTCGCCCATCACAACGTCAGTCCCTACACCTTTGCCATCAACGACCCAGCGCTTGATTACCTGGACATCCCACAACGCACCCTGGCCAACAATACCTGGATGGCCAGCCCTTACCTGCCTGCGGCCCAGGTCATCTTCTGGCTGGTTACGTTTGCCCCCCTCAAGCCTGTTTTCATGCAGCTGGCCATGATAATTTTTGATCTGCTCAGTGCCGCTGTCCTGGCCAAATTGCTGCAGCGGGCCAAACTGCCCCCTCACCGCCTCCTGCTCTACCTCTGGAACCCCCTTGTGATCGTCGAAGTGGCTCACGGCGCTCACATTGACGCCTGGATGGTGCTGCTGACGGTTACGGCCGTCTATCTCACCCTTCACAATTCAAAATTTACTATTCACAATTTCCTCTCCCCCTTGTTCCTTGCCCTGGCTACCCTCACCAAAATAATCCCCGTGCTGGCGTTGCCCGTTCTGTTCTGGCGCTGGTCGTGGCGACAGCGCATCTTTTATGGCATGGTCACCGTGGCTCTGCTGCTCCCTTCTGGCTGGCGAGCTGGCTGGGGATTAAGCGGCGAGTTAGATGGACGGGGTGTGTTTGGCGCGCTGCGCATTTACACCAATCAATGGAACTTTAACAGCGGCCTGTTTCATTGGCTGGAAGTACGCCTGGGAGCACCTGGATATGGCGCGCCGTTTCCTGCTGCCCAAAACATCGTGCTAGCGATGATGATGCTGACGCTGCTGGTCATTTGGCTTGTGGCCCGGCATCATTCAGGTGAAAGGGCGATCTTGCGCTTGACGGCCGTTCCCTTCATGGCCAATTTCATCCTTACCCCCACCGTCCATCCCTGGTATCTCCTCATTTTGCTGGCATTTTTGCCCTTCCTACCGCCGACCAAAGGCGAAACGCGCTGGTGGTGGCTGGCGGCGCTGCCCTGGCTTTACCTCAGCGGTGCCCTGATTTTCTCTTACCTCACATACCTGAATCCGCAGCAGCCGGCTGAGCTAGAATGGGTGCGGCAGCTTGAGTGGCTGCCGACGCTGCTCCTGGTGGCTGTGGGGGCCACGGCCGTTCCCTTTTTAGTCCGGCCAGCCAGTTTCCAGCGGAGGGAAGGTGAACGCATGGTATAATCTCCCCAGTTCATTGCGTGAAAAACGAAGGAGGTCACTATGTCCCGGTTTATGGTTGTTTTGTTGGTAACGGCCGTTCTTCTGGTCGCCTGTGGTGGCACAGATTCCCTGACAGCCGATGCGGGCGATGATTTTTCGGTTAAGATGGGCGAACAGCCCCATTTTGATGGCTGCGCCTCCACCGGTAACATCACCAATTACAAGTGGACCATTGTCAACGCACCGCAAGAAATGAGCGAAGACGTGGGCAAGGTGATTCGGGAGACTGAACCTGAATGTGCCTTTACTTTGGATGCACAGATGGGCGTCGATGAAGTTGGTGTATGGGAGGTCCAGTTGGAAGTCCAAAATGATGCTGGGGATACGGCCGTAGACACCGTAAACGTCACCGTGACACAATAAAACCAACCCCTCAATATGATTACGACAATACTTTTAGCGATTCTGGCCGGTGTGGCCTTAGGTTACGTCCTTGAGCGCGGGGATTTCTGTTTTCACAGCACCTGGCGCGGCCTCTTTCGCCAGCCGCAAGCGCTGGACCTGATGCGAGCTTACTGGCTGACGCTCCTGGTAAGCATTCCCTTGGTGCAAGGCATGATCGCCCTGAGCTGGATCGAACCGTGGGTGCCGCCCTTTGCCTGGCAGGCCAACCTGGCCGGTGGTTTGATTTTCGGCGTAGGAATGGCAGTAGCGGCAACGTGCATCACTGGCCTGTTTTACAAGTTGGGACACGGCATGTTGGGCACGCTGATTGGGCTGGCTGCCTGGGCGGTGGGCGACGTTATCACCTATCGCGGTCCTCTGGCCCCGTGGCGCAACGCGCTCAATGCTGCGCCGTTGACTGTCGATGGTGCCAGTGCCACGGTGCTAAACTTGTTTGGCCCGATTGGTGGCCTGTTGTTGCTGGGGCTGGGAGTGGTAACGGCCGTCATCCTCTACCGTGCCCCTCGTCCTAACCGGGATAAATTATGGGGCTGGCCCATGCTGGGTCTGGCAACCGGTGTCGTCACCAGCCTAGCCTGGCTGCTGGCCCGCAGCGGCGGCACCAATTACCCTTACGGCACGTCCCGCGTTCCCACCGGCCTGCTAGAAGCGTTGACCAGCGCAGGCGGTAGCGGTCCGCTGTGGATTCCGGTGGCGCTGATGAGCATCATTCCTGGCGCTTTTTTGGCGGCCTGGCTGTCCGGCACATTGTGGGTGCGTGGCGAAACCTTGCGCCGTTATGCCGAACTGGCCGCTGGTGGCTTCTTGATGGGCGTAGGCGCGGCCGTGGCCGGTGGCTGCAATTTGGGCCACTCCCTGATCGGTGTGCCTTTGTTATCGTTGGGTAGCATTGTAAGCACGCTGGCGATGGGTCTTGGCGTTTACCTGGATCACCGCCTGCTGGCATTGCGCCTGGGGCAGCAGCCACAACCGACCGGCGAAACTGCCCTGTAATATCGTTGTAATTTTTATTGTGTATACTCCCGCCATGCATGAAGGAGAAACATTTCATGGCTAAATTGCTGTTAGTCCATCCCCTATTTTTGAGCCAGAGTCCTGAGGAGAAGGCGGCGGACAGCCCTTACTTTCCCCTGGGGCTGCTCTATCTGGCCGGATACGTGCGGGAACGGGGGCATGAGGTTGCCATATTTGACGGTACTTTTGAAGTTGATGTAACGGCCTTCGCCCGGCGTTTAACCGCCGAATCTCCGGACGTGGTGGGCATTTCGGCTCTGCTACCCACCAGAACGATGGCCCTGACACTGGCTCAGATGGCTAAGGATGCGGGCAAGGTTGTCATTCTGGGCGGGCCAGACCCCACCAAAGACCCGGCCCGCTATCTGGCAGATGAGCAGGTAGACGTTGTGGTCCACCACGAAGGCGAACAAACCATCGTGGCCCTGCTGGATTTGTTTGAGGTTGGCCAACTGACACCCGCAGCGTTGCAGGATGAGCCAGGGATTGCGTTTCGAGAGGAAAACGGCCGTATCCACATCAACCAACCGCGCCCACCCATCGAAAACCTGAATACCCTGCCGCTGCCTGCCCGCGATCTGATAGACATGGAACGGTACCTGCACACCTGGCAAGAAAACAAAGGGTATGCTTCGCTGACCATCACCACCTCGCGCGGCTGTCCTTACGGCTGCGAATGGTGCCATGATGCCGTCCACGGCACTGAATTTCGGCAGCGGTCGCCGGAAAGCGTGGCCGCCGAAATGAAGCTGTTAAAAGAGACGTACCAGATCGACCGGCTGCGCGTGGTGGATGACGTTGATGGCATTAGCCGGGAATGGATTGAGACGTGGGCCGAAACGGCCGAAGCTCTCGATGCGGCTATTCCCTTTGAAGCTCTGAACGACCTGGAGCGCCAGGACATCCCCCTGCTGGACGTGCGCGACAGCCTCTGAAAGAAGCGCAACGTTTATTTCCCCACCGTGAGTGAGGGATTACATGCTCCACCGTTAGAGGAAGAGTGACCGGTTATCGGTAATCAGTAATCGGTAATCAGTGACCCTTCCGGAATTGTGATTTGATCTGTGTTTATCTGCGTTAATCTGTGTCCTGTTTTCAAATAGTTATGCAGCTAAATTTTTTTTCTGAGGGGTCGCCATTTTTACAGCATCCTCTGCTGACGGCCGAACGCACGGCCAGGGAGGTGGATTTTGTGGTGTCCCAACTGGGATTGTCGCCAGGCGCGCGGGTGTTGGACGTGGGCTGTGGTTTTGGTCGGCACAGCCTGGCACTGGCGCAGCGTGGTTTTGCCGTGATGGGGATTGATCCGGCCGCCGCCATGATTGCCGCCGCACGGGAACGGGCGGCCCAAGCGGGCATGACGCTTGATCTGCAAACGATTCCCGCTGAAACGTTTACAACCGATACGCCCTTTGACGCCGCCATTTGCCTTTTTACCACCTTGGGGCAAGTTTCCAAACAGGGTGAAAACAGTCGCCTGGTGGAAAACATGTATGCTGTCTTACGGCCGTCCGGCCAATTTGTGGTAGAACTGCCGCAGCGAGAAACGGCCGTGCGTCAGCTAAAAACCAGCGAGCAGTTCGGCAGCGGCGAGCGGTACACCACGGTCACTCGCACCTTTGACGCTGGCGACAACACAGTCAGCGAAATATTTACCCTGGTCGCGCCCGAAGGAGAGCGCACGTACCGGCTCCGTTATCGTTTGTTCAGCCGGGATGAGTTGGTGGATTTGTTAGCCGGAGCGGGCTTCGGTGTTACGGCCGTTTACGGCGATTACGATGGTCATCCTCTGAAATCCGACAGCGCCATCATCATCGCCATCGGCCAAAAACCGCCCACCAACCTAACTGATTACTGACCACTGAATACTGACAACTATGTTTCCCTGGCTTACTCCTGACATCCTCCACCTGCTCTGGCTGGGCTTGTCATTGACGCTGGCGCTAACGGCCGTTACCTCTCTGTTCTCTTTCATCATGGGAATTCTTATTGGCGTTATGCGGCTGGCACGACGCCGCTTTTGGCCTGCGGATGCGTGGGCTGGACCGGCCCACCATTCGGCAGCGGGTGATAGAGGCGTTAACGGCCGTGCAGCTACCCAACTTTGCCGCCCGTTGGCCCGATCAGCTTTCTGGCGGGCAGCGGCAGCGGGTGGCCCTGGCCCGCGCCCTGGTCGTCCGGCCTAAACTGCTGCTGCTGGACGAACCTTTGAGTAACTTGGATCGAGAGCTGCGAGAGGAACTGCGCGAGATGATTCGCAAGCTGCAAAAACAGGCGGGCATCACCACTCTGTTTGTCACCCATGACCAAGCCGAAGCGGTGGCCATTGCCGACCGGGTGGCGCTTTTGCTGGACGGCCGTATTCGCCAGGTTGGTTCGCCGCGAGACTTTTACGAAAGCCCGGCCGACGAACAGGTGGCGCGCTTCTTTGGCGGCGTCAATTTCCTGCGCGGTACCAAACAGGGCCATCACGTGCAAACCGATGTGGGGCTGCTGGAAGTGGCCCAGGCTGACCTGCCGGACGGGGAGGTGCTGCTCACCATCCGGCCAGAGGCGATTGAAATTAGCGCGAACGGGCACAACAACCTGCCCGCTCAAGTATGGTCATACAGCTATCGCGGTCTGGTAGCCCAATGCACCGCTGGCATTCACAACGTCGAACTTCAGGTCATCGCTTCACCCTTTCATACGTATCAAGAGGGTGAGCCAGTTGTTTTGGACCTGCCGCGCGAGCGAATTTGTTTGTTACCCGGCGGGCAAACCGAGTCAATATGACGAATGAACGCACGCCTCTGTGGCCTATCGCCCTCTGCCGCATGTTGATCGGGGTCTTGTGGCTGTTCTCCTTACGCTGGAAATTGCCGCCCGATTTTGCGCCGGAGGTGGGACGAGGCTTGATGGATTGGTTGCAGTTGGAGGTACAGCACGCGGCATTTGGGGGTTACGGCCGTTTCATCCAAACCGTCGTCATCCCCAACTTCACCCTCTTTGCCTGGTTGATTTTCCTGGGCGAACTGGCAACCGGCCTGTCGTTACTCACCGGCACTTTCACCCGCCTGGGAGCGCTATTGGGGCTGCTCATGTCCCTCAACCTGGGCATCGGCCTGCTAGAAGTGCCGGGCGAATGGCCCTGGTCTTACGTGATGCTGGCCATGTGGCATGGCGTCTTTCTAATAACAGGGGCTGGCCGGGTGCTAGGCGTGGATGTCTGGCTGCACAAGAGGCTCACAGGACGCAGATTTTTCTCTTTTGTCTCTGTGTAGCTCTGTGTCTCCTCTGTGCAGCTCTGTGTAACTTTTTTCGGAGGTCAAAATGTTCCCTAATGATAGTCAAAGTCTACGCCGTGTTGTCGCCCTGTTGCGCATCACGCTGGGACTGCTTATCCTGTTTACCTGGTACGACAATTTGCAAAAAGGCGTCTACACGGCCGATGGCATCACCGGCCTCTTTAACTACATCTTCAACGACAACGGCGGTGGTCCTGCCTTCTACCAATCCATCATCCAAAACAGTATTCTCCAGGCACCTGGCGCTTTTGCCGTTTTCCAAATGGTGGGCGAATTTTTATTGGGGCTGGGATTACTCGTGGGCGGCCTGACGCCTCTGGCCGGAGCAGGGGCCGCCCTCTTTTTCTTTAACCTTTTCCTGGCCTACTTGGGCGGCAATGAATGGATCTGGACTTACGTTCTGCTCACCATGGCGGCGCTCACCGTCACCCTAACTCGTTCCGGGCGGGCCTTGGGCCTGGACCAACTGCTGCTGGCCCGGCGCGGTAAACCACC
>JBNKLQ010000297.1:0-7345 GCA_050292445.1 Promineifilaceae bacterium (SeqCode)
ACATAACGTGGGGCAGGCAGGCAGTAATGACAGGCTTGGAAGGCATCACCACTGTTGTGATGGATATGGTTTTCCAAAATCCATATCCGCTCTGATCCTGCTCCGGTGCCGGTACCATGTAAATCTAGGCCATCAACGCGCACGTTGTCATGGATGTGATTTTTGTAGATGACGATGTCATGGGTGTTTGTGCCGCCGTACAGGGCGGTTCCCCAGCCAACAAGCGCGCCGATTGGATTGTGAACTTCCAGATTTCTGAGGGAGATATGGTGTGATCCCTCCCAAATCCGCACAAAAGCGCCACGATAGAATTCCAGGTTTCCCAAAATCAGATAAGCGCCTTCTATGCGCAGATCGTGGTCATCATTGTCGCCCTGGATAAGAACTTTCGCATTGGGATCAACGGCTCGAACAAATACGGGATTGGCCGCCGTTCCTTGCGAAATGATCCGTTTCCAGTTTTGATAGCTGTAAGCCCCACCATGAATCTCGACGACTGAGCCTGGCGGTAATGTGATAGTGGAATCGCCTTTGTATAAATCACACAGCGGGGCAGTAGCGGTTCCATAGTCATTGGCATTGCTGCAATTGGGGTTCGTGTTGTCCACGTAATGGGTGTACGGCCCATTGCCGGCGTCTTTGTAAGACGCTTCTGGCGTGCCGTCTCCATCGTAATCGAATAACTGCCCCTGGTACATTGTGTGAGTTTCATCAATGCCAAAGGATGGTGCGGGGATGCCGATGGGGGGCTGGTAAACGGCCGTAGCCAGACTCGTTTCATCCGTTTCAGCCATCACCACACCTGATTGATGCCATATGATAAGGGTGGTGAGGCTAGCTGCGATAGCGAGCACAAATGCTGCAATAAATACGCTTTTAAGTTTCAAGATAAAAGTCCCCCTTCCATTTTGAATTATTCTTTCAAAACAACCGGCAGGAATACAAGAAGATCGGTGGGCATGACGCTGACCGTGTCGGTGAGAACCGGTGAGTCGGAAACCATCGCGTTAAGTGTGATGTCGTAGGTAGTGTAGTTGGTCAGTCCTGTGAGCACGTAGCTGCGCGTGCCCTCGGCCAACCCGGTAATGGGCGAGGGTTGGTTGCCCGCCGGGCCGTTGTAGCTGATTTGCCAGGTGGTGCCGGGAGCAACGGCCGTATTCACCTGCCAGTTCAGCGTGATTGTTTGGTCATTAGGCGAGCCAGAGAGCTGCAATTGCGGGATGAACTCCACTGCGCCAATGTCGGGATTGGTACGGCCGTTCCCCAAAATATCTTCAGCCGGGGCGTTGGCCGGATCGGCCGTATCCACCACCGGACTTGTACCCGATGGCGTGCCGTACAGCAGCACCAGATTCGTGAAGACATCGGCAATCGTGCTGGAGCCATCGGCAAACTGGCTGCCAGTCCAGCGCGGCAAAACCAGGCCAGACTGCCCGCCCAACTGCGGATTGGCAACCAACCGATTGGCATCGTCGGTGTAGTTGATCAGCTCGTTTGCATCTTCTGGGATGGCTGCCCCGCCGTTCCAGTACAGGTTGTTATCCAGCGTCCAGGAACTGGTTTCTCCCGGCGGTGTGTCGGAAAAATCGTTGCTGCCACCGCCGTTGGCCCCCATGGTGCCGCTGGGGTCAGACCAGATATTGTTGAAAAACTGGATGTTTTGGTTGGCCGGATTGCTGCCTTCGGTGTTGAGGCGCATGGCAAAAGCCAGCGCAGGCAAATCGCCCACAACAGTATTGTTGCGGAAGGTGATGTTTTGGCCACCCTTCACGCCAAAGGAGGCGCGCATCACGTTAGCGGAATTGCCCAGCATCAGGTTGTTTTCCACCAGCACGTTACGCGCCTCAAAAAACGGCTGGCCGTCTTCACCAATTAGCACAAAGTTGGTGCCCGTGTTGCCTTCCCAGTTGAAAAAGATGTTGCGCCGCACGGTGACGCGGTCGTCGCCGGTGTAGATGTCGCTTGAGCCGTTGCTGTCTTTGATGACGATGTAGCTGCTGGTGTCGTTGTTGTTGGGTCGGCCGCTTCCGGCAAAGTCATTGAAGAAAACATTGTCCTGAATAATCACATCTTCCACGCTGTTCACATCAATATGCTCATCGGAGCCAGTCTGGTTGTAGAAGATGTTGCCTTCTACCAAAATGTCGTGGGTGGCGTTGTTGATTTTGAGGATGTCGTTGTCATAGCTGTCGTGCAGGATGTTGTTGCGGACGGTGATGTGGCTGACGCTGCCAGTGCCGCCGCCATCGATATGCACCACCAGCGGGGCCGCACCAGGGCCATCGTGCCGAATCTCGAAGCCTTCAATGGCAATCCCTTGCACGCCATTGGGATGGGTGTAGGCGGTGATGACGGTGCCACTGTGTTGCAGGATGGCCTGGTAAGCCACCTCGGAGCGGACGATAACGCCTATGGGAAAGGTGCCACGAATGCGGATACGGCCGTTATACTCCCCCGGCTTTACCAAAATCAAGCTGTCGTCAGGCACATTGTCCAGGGCATTGGTAATCGTCGCCCAGGGATTGCCGTTGGAACCATCACCTGTGCTGTCGTTGCCGGTAGTAGACACGTAAAAAGTGCCACCACCTTGCGGCGCGGCCCGCATTTGTTGGGCCAGCGGCCATACGCCCAAGATCAATAATAAAAATAAACCGAAATACATTTTAGATTTGGGAAATACCATATCGTTCCTCGTTGATGGGACGCAGATTTACCTGATCGACCTGATTGAAAAGATCAGAAAAATCAGGCAAATCAGGTCCATCAGCGTCCTATTCTCCGTTCACACAGATACAAGAGCCTTCTCATTGAGAATTATTTGCAAAGGGTAAATAGATCCAGTTTGTGGCTACAAAAGGTGGGGCATCTAGCTCGTCGGCACCGAGGTCAGGGGCAGAACCGTACGGGCGCGCATCGCCGTCCACATCATCGGTGACGGCGGTGAGGGTAGTGGCTTGGTCAATGGCAGATACGGCCGTACTCATCAAATGCAAATCGCCGTTGGCCCCATCGACAAAGAGGGAGAGAGGCGCATTTTCTAGATTGTTGCCGAGAACAGACACCCCGCCCCGGTCGCGCAAATTGTGGCTGACCAGATTGTTGCGCAGCTCCACAACAGTGTTGTCAAAACGCCACTCAATCGAGGAAAAGGGTGCCTGTGTAGAGGCCACCGTGTTGTTGAAAATCTGCGCCCCACACGCCTGCCAGAGACAAATGCCACAGTCAAAACCATACTCCGAGGCAAACAACCCGGCATCGCTGGCAAACACAAAATTATTGCGGATGATGCCACCATAATGATCGACGTAGCCACCATTGGCAGTGGGACAGGGATTATCGGTAAAGGTACGAGCCGTACCACTTTCGGCCAGACCAAAACCAATGCCGCGCGCATTTTCCTTGAGCACATTGCGCTCTACCAGCGTATCGCGGCAGCCGCGCCAGAGGTGGATGCCGTGTTCAGACAATCCATTGGCACACCAAAAGCCCTCAACTAGATTGTCGCGAATCACCCAACCTTCGGCCTGATGGGCATCGACGCCGCCGGTGTAACAGTTGTTGCGAATATGCGGTCGTCCTGCGTCGGTCAATTCCATGTGCGTGCAGGCGATGACGCCATCATCGGGGTAAGTGCCGTCTGCCGCCGGGTTAATTTTGATCGCCTGTTCACCAGGATCGATGATGTGGACATTGTAGATAAGCGTGTTGAGCGTGTCGCCTGCGTCGGTGGTCATCACATGAATGGGATGGTTGTACGCTTCACGCAGGGTCACGTCAGCCACGGTGACGTTTGAGGCCACAACCTGGATAATTTCGGTGGTAATGTAGTTGCCGTCCAATACGACCGCTTCCCGGTTGCCGCTGGCGGAGCGCAGTGTCACGTTGGGCACGTCAATGCGCAGATAGACACCATTCAGGTTGTAAATGCCATCGGCAATGAGGATGGTTTGGCCAGAAACGGCCGTATTCACCGCGTTTTGCAGCTCAGTCACCGTATCTACAGAGACGGTTGCTCCCGAGGCTGGAGCCAGTGGCTGGCATTGACTGTCATCGATCAATGGTTTGGCCACAGGCTGAGCCTCTTGCGCCCAGATTGCCCCCACAGCTAAACCAAACAAGGTAAAAACAGCAAGTAAAATAATTGAGGATTTCATTGACTCACTCCCTGGAAATAAACGGTAAATAGATTGCGTAGCCATTGACGACGATTGACGCTGATACGCTCCATTGGCTGCCTAGACCGTCGTTGATAACGGCCGTATTGGTCACCAGTTGCGCGGTTGGCTCCACAACAGTGGCCGCATAGGTGATAGTAATATTCGTTTCTGTTCCCGGTGTACCTGACCAGGTAAGCGTTGGGGTATTGCTGTCATCGGGCGTGCCAAAATCGGCCGTGAGGCTACCTGACTGATAAAGCAGTTCGGCAGGCAGCGTGTCGGTAAGCAGCACAGTCTCGGTGAGCGGCGCGCCACTGTTTTGCAGGGTAATGGTGTAAGTCACCACTTCACCCATCGCGGGCACACTGTTGCTGGCCACCTTGCTAGAGCTGCCTAATTCTGGCGTAAGCGCACGCGGGCCATACGTTGGCAGCGGTTGGCCAAACTCAAACGCGCCCATGTCTGGCGCACCACTCAGGGTAAAAGCATCATTCAAATTTACCAGCGGCGCACCGTTGTTAATGGCTGGCGAACCGGCCGTTAACCGCAAATCACGACTGCCAGGAACGGCCGTTACATCCCAATTCGCTGGCAAAGTCGCGTTCACCAAATCGCTAAAGTCAACAGCCACGCCGTTATCTTCCACCCCGGCGGGCAGATCAGTGACGAAATCGTAGCGCAGGTTGTCCCACTTAAAGTACGGATCGCTGGGACTGCCAATGGCCCGGCTGGTGCCCCAGGCATTGTAATCAAAATCCCGAAAGCCTTCATCGGCCACAGTGGTGAATTCAAAAGCATAGCGCGTCCCCAAAAAGAGGTTGTTGCGAAAGATGGCGTTGCGCCACATGGCTCCGTTATCGCCATGACCATCCCCATGCTTGACCCCGCTGTTGTGCACCACAATGAAGCCGGTGGTGTCGTTGTGCATCTTGATGGGTACGCTTTCTAGATTGAAAAATTCGTTGCGGAAAATGTAGGCCGGACCGCCGCGAATGGGCTGCACGCTGACACCCATGCGCGCGTTCATGACGCGATTGCGCCAAACGCGCACGTTGGCCTGGTTGTAATCAATCTCAATGCCATCATCGACGCAAAAGGCAGCGTCATTGCCAAAAATATCGTTGCCGTAGGAGGCGCTGGTGGATGGCTGCACAGAGATGCAGTCGCCAAAGTGTTGTACCTGGTTGTAGCAAACCACATTGCCCGTGCCACGCAGATGAATGCCCCGTTCACTGGGGATGCCGCTGCCGGGCCAGGTCGTTCGACCCGTCACTTCATTGTCGCAAATGGTCTGGTTGGCTTCCAGGCCGTCGCCGCGCCGGTTGTAAATGCCAAAATCTACATCCTGGATAATGTTGTGGTGGATGTAAATATTTTGCGTGTGCTGGGCATCAATGCCCCAGGCACCATTCTGAATAGTCATTCCCTGAAGGATGACGTAGCCTAAAGTTTGATTATATTCGCCCAGGGTGACCACCCCCCGGTCTGTATTGTTGCCGTCGATAACGGCCGTTCCATCCCCAGGCCCCAAAAAGGTAATCGGCTGGGCCGACGTACCGCTAGTCAGCAGCTGAAATTCGCCATAGACGCCGGAAGCCACATGAAATGTGTCACCTGGTTGCGCGGCATCAGCCGCTGCTTGCAGTCCTAAAAATGGATTACCCAGAGTGCCGTCCCCGCCACCGTTGCCAGGAGTGACGTAAAGCTGGCGACCAGTTGGGGCCGGTTGCGGCCAGGTGCGGGTGGTGGCGGTAACCGTTTGCGTTTGTCCCCCGCCGTCAGGATCGGTCAGCGTGAGCTGCAGTTCATACGTCTTGCCAGGGTCTACAAAGAGGGTGCTGGCGGCCCAATAATCCAGCCCCAGCGGACTGCCATTTACAATGATGGTCGGATAGGCGCGCATGGCCATCGCGCCCTGTTGCCAGGGAGTTGTGCCCTGTTCACGGAATTCCAGCAGCAGGCTGCTGTCCAGGTTCGTGTCGCCGCTAACTTCCCAGACCACGCCGATGTGTTCAAAGGTGGCGTCGGTGCGGATGGTGCCGGGCACGATGGTGGTGTTGGGTACGGCCGTTTCTGCAAAAGCCACGCAGGTAATCAGAACTAAACTCAGGAATGCGAGAACAACTAAGGGGGAGAGGCTCCGCTTGATCATAAATTTTTCCTTCACAAACTAATTACTGACAGCCTATGCTTGCTCAAGGCATACGCTTCTTCTGCTCCGCTGCCATAGTACCCGATTCCCAGCGGCAAATCTCTAGGGCAAATGGACTAGGAAGTTGGTACTGGGTCGCCACCAGAGCGTATCCGGTGAGGAAAACCCGTTCACGCGGCGTTCACGATGATTTTACGGCACACATACGGACGCAGTCTGCCCCCTCACGTATCCTATGAATAGAACATTTTTCTGCAACTCGCCAGCCCAACGAAGTAAACGGTTGAGCGCAGACCTACGCACAAAATTTAGCCGTTTACTGGACAATCTTTTCTGGGAGTTGTATGCCCGCAAAAATGTCTCTGGGATGAAGATAGGACTCAATCAATGGTAATTGCGCAACCAAAAACAACCGGGGAATTTTACGATCATCTGCTGCAAGCTGTATCAGCGGGCGTGCTGGTTTTGGACGACGATGGCATTGTGACTTCGGCCAATCCGGCAGCAGGCCGCATTTTAGGCTGGGAAGCCGAGCAGTTGATCGGGCGCACTTGGACCGATTTGGGGGCACACGAAGAACTATTGCTTGCCTGCCCCCCCCATCGCACCACGCTACGTCAGCCAGACGGCCGTTCCGTCACCGTCAATCTGGCCATCACCCCCGTTTCTGACCACATCACCAGCACCACTATGGTTTCCTTTACCCATTGGCAAGAAATGGAGCAGCTCAACGAGGCGCTGCTGCACACCCAGCGGCTGGCAGGCATTGGCATCCTCACTGCTAGCGTAG
Organism: Promineifilaceae bacterium (SeqCode); assembly: GCA_050292445.1. Lineage (GTDB taxonomy): Bacteria > Chloroflexota > Anaerolineae > Promineifilales > Promineifilaceae > Leptofilum. The sequence goes on from JBNKLQ010000297.1 coordinate 7,100, forward strand.
CACACGAGCTAAACACACCTTTGAGCATTATTGCTGCCACGTGCAGCAACTTATTGCATGAGATCGAAGAGAACAGTCTGGGCATGGAGCAGCTCATGCGGTATGTGGAAATGATCGAGCAAAGTGCCTGGCGCTCGGCCCGCATTGTGGAGGTGCTGCGCAATTATTCGTATGCTGATGAGATGCAAACGGCCGTTACCGATCTGAACATGATCATCGAGGATGCTCTGGTTTTGGTACAGCATC
>JBNKLQ010000298.1:0-7336 GCA_050292445.1 Promineifilaceae bacterium (SeqCode)
TTTGTGGTGCAAGAAGAGGCGCTGGGGCAGGCGCACGCCATCTGGATGTGCCGCGACTTTTTGGATGAGGGCGAGGTGCTGGTGGCTTTTGGTGACGGCGTGGTGGATGCGCGCTACAAAGAAATTCCAGAAGCTGGCGTGGACGGCGTGATTTTGGTGCAGGAGATGGAAGATCCGCGCACTTTTGGCGTGGTGGTGACGGATGAAAATGACGTGGTGCATGATTTCATCGAGAAGCCAAGCACGATGGAACACAAGCAGGTGCTGGCGGGGATTTACTGGTTTAAACACGGGCGTCTCCTCCACGACGCCATCCAAACCATCATTGCAGAAAATCGGCAAACCAAGGGTGAATTTTACCTGGTGGATGCGTACAAAGTGATGCTGGAGCAAGGCGCGGTTATCAAAGCCAAGCCGACAATTTTCTGGCTGGATGCGGGCAAGCCTGATTTTATGTTAAGCACCAATCAGAGGCTGCTATCGCTAGGCTATGGCACCCAAGACGCCATCGAACGCAGTTATGCCGAAGATTTTACGGCGATACCCCCGGTGTTTATTCATGAAACGGCCGTAATCGATCAAAGCGTCATTGGCCCGTTTGCTAGCATCGAGGCCGGGGCTACGGTGAAAGGCAGCATCGTGCGCAACAGCATTATTGACGCGGGCGCGCACATCGAAAACTGCGTGCTGGATGGCGCGCTGGTGGGGGAAAACGCGCGCCTCATCGGCCAGCCCAAAGCGATGTTTATTGGCGACAATTCCACGATAGAAATGTAGATTGACATTTTACATTTGGGCATTATACTTGAAGATATGTCAAATTTGACATATCTAAGCGCTGAAATATTGTGACAGCAGACAAAGAATTGATGATCTTACATGGGGAAATCAAGACGCCCCCACTGTCGCAAGAAGCGCGTTTGGAAGCGGGTTATTTGCTCCGCAAGTTGCAACAGGGCGAGGCATTATCGTTGCCTCATTCGCGCCCTATGCCTGATATTGGTAGTCGCTGTCACGAATTAAGAATTCAAGATCAAAAAGTCACCTGGCGGATTATGTACCGCAATGATTCGGACGCGATTATCATTTTGGAAGTTTTTGCCAAGAAAACAAACAAAACGCCCAGGAAGATCATCGATATTTGCCAAAAGCGGTTGCGACTTTATGATTCTTGAGCGAAAGGATAGTTCAAATGGATGCTGAAAAGAAAAAACAATTAATAGAAAAAGGGTGGACACCTACAACGGTCCAGGATTTCTTAGGTTTGGCTTCCGACGAAATGGCTTACATTGAACTAAAACTGCACTTAAGCCGTGAACTTAAAGCCCGCCGCAGCCAAAAGGGACTCACACAAGCTGCTTTGGCTGAACTCATCGAATCCAGCCAGTCCCGCGTAGCCAAGATGGAAAAGAGCGATTCCACAGTATCGGTTGATTTGTTAGTGCGTTCACTTTTCGCTCTGGATGCCACCGTGGAAGACATCGCCAAAGCACTGACCCACGCCTAGAAATATCTTGGAGGCAATTCGACCATAGAGATTGAATTATTGAGCCAGTAAGTGGTTAGAAAATAGACCGCAGATTAATGTTTGATAGACACCGATAAAAAGAAAAATCAGCGTCATCAGCGTTTATCAGCGTCCCATTGAAGGAGAATGAGATGCGTAACTTTATTTCAGATCGAGTCGCGGCCACGCCGCCTTCGGGGATTCGGAAGTTTTTTGATATTGCTGCCAACATGAAGGATGTCATTTCTTTGGGCATTGGTGAGCCAGATTTTGTGACGCCGCAGCCCATTTTGCAGGCAGGCATCGACAGTTTGCAGCGGGGCGAGACGGCCTACACCTCCAACAGCGGCACTGTGGAACTGCGCCACGCGCTGAGCCAGCACCTCAACAAGCTGTACAAAGTGCATTACGATCCGGCCGAGGAGATTATTGTGACCGTGGGAGTGAGTGAGGCGCTGTATCTGGTGATGACGGCCGTTCTCAATCCCGGCGACGAGGTGATCATTCCTGAACCCAGTTTTGTCTCTTATGCCCCGGAAGTCAGCTTTGCTGGCGGGCTGCCCGTGGCTGTGCCTACTTACGTTAAGGACAATTTTCAGGTGACGGCCGAAACCATCGAAGCGGCCATCACGCCCAAGACGAAGGCGATTTTGTTGGGCTACCCCAACAATCCCACCGGCGCGGTGATGACCAGAGAGGTGATGTTGGCGGTAACGGCCGTTGCCGAACAGCACGATCTCCTCATCATTTCCGACGAAATTTACGACCGTCTGGTCTACGGCATTGAGCACGTCTGCGTGCCGGCTCTGCCAGGGCTGCGTGAGCGCACGGTTTTGCTGGGCGGCTTCAGCAAAGATTACGCCATGACTGGCTGGCGCATCGGCTACGCTTGCGCCCCGGCCGAGATTTTGGCCGCCATGCGCAAGGTGCACCAATACACGATCATGTCCGCCCCAACCACCGGGCAAGCGGCGGCGGTTGCCGCTTTGACCCCCGCTGGCGACCGCTACGTGGAGGAAATGCGCCAGGAGTACGACCGCCGCCGACGTTTGATTGTGGATGGCTTCAACACGCTGGGGATGGACTGCTTTGAGCCACGCGGCGCGTTTTACGCCTTCCCCTCCATTGCCAAAACCGGCATGAGCAGCGACGACTTTGCCATGCGTCTGCTGGATGAAGAAGAAGTAGCTATGGTCCCCGGCGACGCCTTTGGGGCCAGCGGCGCAGGCTTTGTCCGCGCCAGCTACGCCACCGCCTACGAAAAAATCGAAGAAGCCCTCAACCGCCTGGAGCGCTTCATGCGTCGGCATGGGTAATTATGTGAACCGCAGAAAATTACCAGTTGATGTGAAAACCAAAAAGTATCCTTAAAAAGTAAGGAACTCAATTTTTATGACACATATCTCCTTGCAAGTTTATGCTGCCAACCGAGAACAACTTCTTGCTCAAATTGTTGCGGCAATTTCAGATGATGATCGCTTTGTAGCCGCTTGGTTAACTGGTAGCTATAGTCGCTCTAATCAGGATGCACTTAGCGATATAGACATCAGCATTGTCGTTTCAGATGAGCAAGGCGATACGCTTTGCCATCGTCCGACCCAGGTTAGCGCACAAACGACGCCAGAACGGATGGCCTTGTTTTCCAAATTTGGCGAAATTGCAATCTTACATGAGAACAATCATAATGCTCCTGATGGCGGTACTTTTACCAACGTTATCTATGCTAAAACTGCCTTGATTATTGACTGGATAATAATTCCACGAAAAATGGCTCAACGACCATCACCCTCACATCTACTTTTTGACCGAGTTGGTATTCTCGAAGCCCCTCCGGATGCCCTTGAGACGTTAGAGCAGCGTGTTGAGAAAATCTCTGAAATTACAGCTTTCTTCTGGATGATGATGGCTATGACAGTTAAATATTTGTTTCGTCAGGATGCGGTTTTTGTAGTCACTTGGCTTGAAGAACTGCATAAAATGTTGCTTGAGATCAAGCGGCTAGTGGCTGGTGAGCCCTCTCGCTACAAAGGTGGCTCTTTTACTTCTTTGGTCCCTGATTTGGCAAACCAAACTGAAGCAATCTATCATCTTGCAAAAGAAATGGAGGGCTTATTGCCTGAAATAGAGGCACTAGGATGTTTTGTGCGCCCATCTCCAATGCCGACTTTGGAAATACTGCTTAACTTTGCCAAAGAAAAAGGTAGCACATAATTCTTTGGACGAATGCAGCACGGGGTTATCTAGACGAAGAATCTGCCGTCCCCCCGAACTCATCAATCTTCTGCGGCAAAAACGGCCGAATTGGAACTGGTAAAATAGCTCCATGAGCAGTCGTGTTTCCACTCTCTTAACACTTCTTAGCAGCGTCCTGCTACTGCTGTTGGTTGTCGCCTGTCAAAATCAGCAGGGCGAGGAGGAAGTGTCTGCGGGCGATAAGATTTTGCAGTTTTACAATTTGGACGAACCCTTTCCGCCGCTGATGGAACCGGAAGCCAATCCGACAACGCCGGAAAAAGTAGCGCTGGGGCGGCTGCTCTTTTTTGATCCGGCGCTGTCAGAAAAAAACGATGTGGCCTGCTCGACCTGCCATCATCCTGATTTTGGCCTGAGCGATGGCTTGCCGCGCTCCGTTGGCACTGCGGGTAAACCGGTGCAGCGCAATGCGCTGGCGCTGTGGAATGTGGGGTACGTGATGGATTTACAGTGGGACGGCCGTATCGAATCCCTTGAATCCCAGGTCAATAATCCACTGACCAGTGCCCTGGAGATGGACGTACATAATACGGATGATTTGCTGGCCAAACTGCTGTCTTATCCTGAATATGCCGAGTTGTTTGCCGCCGCGTTTCCCGGCGAGACAATCAGCATGACGCAGGTGGAAAACGCGCTGGCGGCGTTCCAACGGACGCTGATTAGCAACAACAGCCGCTTTGACCAATTTGTGGCCGGTGACGAGACGGCGCTGACGGAAGCTGAACAGCGGGGTCTGGATATGTTTCGCTCAGAGCGGCTGCAATGTATTGTTTGCCACACGCCGCCGCTGTTTACCGATATGTCGTTTCGCGTGGTCGGCGTCGAGGGTGGCGACCGTGGTCGAGGGAAGGTGCTGTTTAATGGCATCGACGGTTCGTTCCGCGTGCCCACGCTGCGCAATGTGGCGCTGTCTGCGCCGTACATGCATAATGGGTCGCTGGCCACGCTGGAAGATGTGCTCAATTTTTACGCAGATGGTGGCGGCCGCGTGCGCGGGGTCGAAAATATGGATGTGCTCATTCAGGGATTCAGTTTGACAGCGCAGGAGCGGGCTGATTTAATCGCCTTTTTACAGGCCTTGACGGATGAGAGTAACCGGCCTGAAATTCCTGACTCTTTACCATCGGGACTACCGGCAGGGAGGCCAACTGAAAATTAATGGCGCAATACGGGCCGAATTTCAACTGGTAGCCCAAAATTTGTTACACTAGCGTCATGCAAATGAACGAGCAGATTGTCCAAACCATTTTGACCCACACCCCGCAGGTGCAGGCTGTGTACCTGTTTGGCTCGTATGGCACGGAGGACGAACGGCCGTCTAGCGACGTAGATATTGCCCTTCTGCTACCACCTGAAGCGTCCAAGGCTGCGGGCAGCTTGCTGCTGGGCGAACTGCACCTGGCTCTGGCTGAGTTATTGGGCAAGGAAGTTGATCTGGTGAACCTGCGACAAGTTTCCACCGTCTTCCAAAAAGAGATTGTGATGACGGGGCAGCAGATTTTTTGTGCCGATGCTTATGCGGCTGACGAGTTTGAAATGCTCACCCTATCCTACTATCAAAAGCTAAACGAAGAGCGGCGCGAAATCTTGGCTGCTTTCAAAGAGTCAGGGCGAGCATACGACGTATGAACGACATCGTTATTAACAAAATCCAAAGCATTCAGCGCTGCATTGCCCGCGCCCGGGCAGAGTTCAATGCCGATCCCGATAGTTTTGCCACGAACTTTACCCGCCAGGATGCGGCGGTGATGAACGTGCTCCGTGCTTGTGAACAGAGCATTGATTTAGCCAATCACCTCATCAAGACCCACAAAATGGGCGTCCCCACGAGCAGTTCTGAGAGTTTTGCGCTGCTGGCAGAGCAAAAAGTCATTGATAACCAACTACGCAAAAAGCTGACTAACATGGTGCACTTCCGCAACATGATCGTGCACCAGTGCCAAAAAATGGAGATCGCCATCGTTCAAGCGGTCATCGAAACTGGCCTCGATGACCTCATTCGCCTTGGCGATGATATTATGAACTGGCTGTCCAAATTAGAGGAGAACCCATGACTACTCTTGCCGACATCATTGCCAACGCCAAAACACAATTTGATCTCACCGAAACGGCCGATCAGCACAGCCTTTACCAGCTCACAGAAAAATTGCTAGGGTTGCCGCTGGACGCGGTGCAAACGGCCGCTCACCAAAAAGACGCGCCGCTGGAGTTCAAAATTGCGGCCAAGCTGGCTGAATCCCGCCATTTTTTACTGGCCAATCAACAGCCGGTTAAGATTGGCGTGGTCTTTGCCATGTGGGGGGAGCAAAATCGACTGCGGCGCAAAACGGCCGAAAACCCCAACGGCGAAGATGCCCTGCGCGTGAAGCTGCAGCAGCTGGCCTGGGCCACGAAGGGAACGGCCGTAACCTGGAAACTGTACGCGGTTGACGACGGCGACCCTGACGACAGCGGTGCGCTGGCGGCCCAAATTGCCACTGAGCATGAGCTGGGTAATAAGGTGCAGGTGCTGTGGCTGGACAAAGCCCTGCCTGCAGCTGAAGGTCCGCTGGCCAACCTCGCTTCCGCCAGCGAGTCGCGCAAGGGTGGGGCCGTCATTTACGGCTGTATGCAGGCGCTGGCCGATGGCGTAGACGCAGTTATTTACACCGATGCAGACAATTCGGTGCATTTGGGGCAGATTGGATTACTGTTACGGCCGTTTCTAAAGCAAAATCGGCGCGTGGTTCTGGGCAATCGCAAGCATCCCCACGCGGTGCTGGTGAAGCAGGAAGGGCGCTGGGGCATTGGCATTAAAGTATTGCGCCACATGCAGCGTATGATTGGCCAGGCCATTTTCTCCCGCGATATTCGTGATACCCAGGCCGCCTTCAAACTGTACGAAGCCAACCTGCTGCGCCAAATCATCGCCGAGCCCACCGTCTACGACTTCTCTTTTGACACCGACTGGATTTTGGCCGCCATCGCCCAGGATGAGCCATTGGAGAAAGTGCCGTTTGCCTTCATCGATTCGGCCGCTGAATCCGTTTCCATTACCCAGGGACCGATGACCACCTGGGAGACGCTGCTACTCGGCTTAACCAAAGCAGTACGCAAGCATGGCGTACCTCACAGCGAAGCCATGGCCCGCGTGCTGGACGAAGAGATTCATGATTACCGCGACCTGGAACTGCTGATCAACCATCTGCCGCCGGAGCTGGAACAGGCCACTGACAAAGATTTTGGCAATCCAGCCATCATGTCACCAGAGGTGCTGCAGGCGTGGATCCGGGAGCGGAAGATCAGTGGTCAGTAATCAGTAGGTCAGTAATCAGTGTTCGATAAATGGCGGACTGATTACTGTTTACTGATTACCGATTACTATTCATTAAAAATTAGAGACTTAGGAAGCAAAGTATGACTGAATACGAACCCGTCATCGGCCTGGAAATGCATGCCGAATTGGGCGAGATTATGCAATCCTTACTGCAACGGGAGATATTTGATAATATCCTGCTGCTTGAGTATCCGTCTGATTCGGATGCTCCGCTTCAAGTTATCTTTCAATCCGAAAAGCAAACATTTTTGGCCATGCAT
>JBNKLQ010000299.1:0-7255 GCA_050292445.1 Promineifilaceae bacterium (SeqCode)
TTCAATGAGCAATCTCACAATACAAAATGGTGGATTTGATCTAGATTCAACTGCGGCGGATGCACAGGGAGGGGGAATCTTTAATGCCCTGCCAGGCACTACTTTGTTGATTTCAGACTCCATTTTATTAAATAATCAATCTTTCAGTCTCAATGTGGACAGTGGAGGTGGGGGAATTAATAATGCTGGATCATTACAAATCAGCAATACAGATTTTTTTACTAATTCCAGTCCTTCAGGGCATGCAATTTTCAATGGAGGATACGCAATCGTTACAGGGGGCAATTTTGCGTTTAATAATCAGCGCACGTCTGGCACAGGAACCATTTTGAATCATGGAACGCTTTTCGTAGAAGATACACATTTTTACCAAAACTATTCTTATGCGGGAGCTGGTGTATCTAATGGATTCCCTGGCACAGCAACCCTCGATAATGTCAGTATTTATAGCAACACTGTATACCTTGACGGTGGCGGCATTTTCAATTTTGGCACGATAACTGTCACCAACAGCACCCTCTATGGTAATAAAAATACATCTAGTCCTGGCGGCGGCATTTCCAATTATGGGATATTCCATCTAATTAGCAGCACAATTCACCATAATACGGCCGTATCGGGATTTGCTATTGGAGGAGGAATCTCTAATTATGATGGCGTAATGGACATTAATAACTCAGCCATTTATAGCAACAGTGCTGGCATTGGCGGAGGAATCTACCTTAAAGATGGTGAATTGCTACTAAACAACACTGTTATTTCAGGCAATGTAGCCAATACATTAGGTGGAGGAATCTACACGCTTAAGCCACTTTCAATAGAAAATAGCAATATCTCTGGCAATCAAGCGCAAGCAGGGGGTGGTATTTATATGGATGGGGATGTTTTAACTGTCACCACAAGCACCATTCAAAATAATCAGGCCAATGAAGCAGCAGGAATTGGTCTTTATAATTCCAGCCTTCTAAAACTACAAAATTCCACCATATCACATAACACTGCTATTACAGAGGGTGGTGGAGTGTTAATTGGTTCTGGCTCCACATCTCTCATCGTCGCCTCCACAATTTATAGCAATTCAGCCGCTACTGGGGGTGGTATCCTGAACTACGGCCAACTAGACAGTATCAACTCGACGGTAAGCAGTAATACGGCGTCCTTGCAAGGAGGTGGCATTTGGAATACAGTAGGCAACGGTGCATTTCTTGAAAATGTTACTGTAGCCGAAAACAATGCCCCCAGTGGGGCTGGTATCTATCACAATGGTTCTGCGCCTACCACTATAACAAATACGATTATTGCCAATAATGGCGCAGAAAATTGCAACTTACCTTTAACCACAACCTACTCTAGTTTAGAGGATAGTAATGACTGTGGTTTGAGCGCTAGCGGAAACATCACGAATACAAACCCCTTGTTGGGGCCATTGGCAGACAATGGCGGTTCAACCTTGACTCACGCCCTTCTGATCACCAGTCCGGCTATAGATGCCGGAGATAATGCTGACTGCCCTACTACAGACCAGCGTGGCGGCACACGGCCAATCGATGGCGATGGTGATGAAACGGTCGTTTGCGACATCGGCGCAGTAGAGTATGGTTCCATCCCACCGCAGATTCTTTACCTGCCCATCGTCATCAAACCATAACAAAAACGCATCTATTGCTGGGCGCGTTTTCAAATTTGAGTGTGGAGGCTGGCAATGGCTAAACGGCCGTTCCCAGCCCCACACCTTCTCTCATCCGCGTCAAATCAATCACAATATCAGACTCAGTGCCATCAATGGTTCGCAGTACAGGATATGGCAGTTGATCAAATAAATACCACATTGGCTCATTGTCATTTTGAATCGTACCAATCACCGATTCTGCACCCGAAATTTGCGCCAGCTCCAGCACCATCGTCAGCAGCCGCTGGCCAATCCCCTGCCCCTGCCGGTCATCCCGCACAGACATGGCCACTTCGGCCGTCTTGTCTGAAAGCCAAACAATACGAGCCACACCCACAACCACTTCTCCTTCACCCGGCAGTGTAGAAAATGCAATTAGGCCCAGTTGCGTATCAGGAACGGCCGTAGCAATTCGCTCTGCCTCCGCCCATACTTGTGACGCCGGCACATTATCTGCCACCTGATGAAAGCGACGGTAGCGGCTCATAGGCCCCATATGTTCAAATAGATCGACCAAATAATGAGCATCTTTCTGGCGCAGCATTCGCACCCAGACAGCGATACCATCTTTGGCCCTGAATCGTTTTGCTAATTGAGTAGCTCCCATAATCACAAGTTGCCTCCAATACATATAACGCGCCGCGTTATAAAAAAGGAAGGTTAACATAGAAAAGCACCAAAATCAATAAGCAGGATGTAAGAATTTAATATCCTTTTCAGGGAAATTTATACTAATACGAGCCCTTTTGCCTGCCAAAATGTGATTTCTCCCCCACCCTGCAACCTTTGCAAAACACATGCGTATAAACCAGTGTACAGCCACGGTGTGGTAAACTTTTACCTGTGGTAACCCATTTATGAACTCAGGCGGCCTGGCCGTCATAAATATTTGCAAGGAAGGTATACGGAATAATGAGCCCGAAAAAGCAAACTGATAAATATCAGGACCTAAAAACATCCCTGGAAACACTCCCCCATATCAGTCCCGCGCAGGTTGAACATTGGATTCACATGCAACAAGCCATCGACCAGACGCGCGACTACCTCATTCGCGCCGTGCCCCAGGCACAGCAAAGCGTCGATGAAGCGCAAAAGATTCTAGCCCAGCGCACCTACACCCTCGTCTTTTTTGGCGGCACAGGCGTAGGCAAAAGCACCCTCATTAATGGTCTGCTGGGACGCAATTTGCTGCCGACCGGGGCGGTAACGGCCGTTACCGGCACCATTGTCTACATTGAACAAGCAGAAGAAGGCGAAGCCGAATCCCTCGTCCTCACCTACTGGACGCAGGATGAGTTTGCCCAGCGCGTCCGCCGGCTCTGCCAACTGGCCGAAATTGACGGCTTCGACATCATCAATGACGGCGAACGCGAACAAGCCCGCGAAGCCATCGAACAAATCATGACCGACGGAGCTGAAAACGCCAAAACCGAGCGGGATGAATATTTAGAAATCCTCATCGACTGCCTTGACTCCTACGAACACAACAAGTCAATGTATGCCGAAGGCCCGCCTGCCCCACGCAGCCTCGCTTTGGACAATGAAGACTCACTACGCCACCTGCGTGAAGACGGCTTCAAAGGCAGCCAGCAGCGTCAGATTCGGCTCATCAAGTCTGCTACCTTCAAAATTCAACCACGTGCTGGGCAGGAAAACCTGCTCATGAACGGCTACTTGCGCATCGTCGATGTGCCCGGTTTGGGCGCAGGCATGAAGCTGCACGAAGCGATCACGCTGGAAGAAATGAAGCGCGAAGACGCCATGATCGTCCTCGTCACCGACGCTGGCCGCCAGCGCGTCGATGAGTTGAAATCCCTCTCCGCCGTCAACTGGATCAAAGAAAATCGACTCTTCGGCCTGAACGGTGGCGATTTGGACGAAGCAGCCAGCAAAATCTTCCTGGCTGTCAACGGCGGCAACATCCGCCAGGCATTCGACCGCCTCAACTCTGGCCTGCCGGAAGCAGAACTAGAAGTCAAAGAAGTGACCCGCTACATCGCCCCCAACTATTGGGAGCGGTACCGCGATCGCGGCCACAATCGACCCTACTTTTTGGTGATGGCTCCGCCCGCACTCTACGTGCAAGACCCGGACAACGCACCGGACGAGTTCGCCAGCGAAACTGAGCGCATTCTGAAAGTTTTCCGTGACCAGCTAGGCAAGGTTAATGCTACCGATCCACTCGACCCGGATACGGCCGAAGCCCTGCTCAAACTGAGTGAAGTCCCGTTGCTCCGTGAAAAGTTAATCACTTTCATCAAAACGGAACGCGTCCGCAGCCAGCTGCGCGAAGCAGCCACCCGCATTCGCAACAGTCTGCAAGCGCTGCGCTTCTACTACGAAAAACAGTTGGCGCATCGCGGTGTACATCCGCCGTTTGCCAACAGCTGGGAACAACTACAAGAGCGCCGCTTTGAAAACGTAATTATCCGTCAGCAAAAAGAGCTGCCGCGTGCTTTCCACAACGCCCTGTTGGAGCTAAACAATCGCACTAACAGCGACGCCCGCTTCCGCAACATCTTGCGCCCCACGCTGAATGGCGTCAAGGGCATGGTGCAAGACGCCGTGCAGCGCGAAGTGGAAACTTTGCTAGAAAATTACGGCACCGAATATTGGGACGATCGTGACGTAACCTATGACAACCTCATCTGGGGCACCAGCGGCATCGAAATCCCGATCAAGCGCATTCTGTTCCAGGTGGAGCTGATTTTACAAGATTCCGTCTCCAAGTTTATGCCCCAGGCAGCGGATGTGATTGCCGCCGAGCTGGAGCGTACGCTAGAGGCACATGAAATATACGGCCGTCTCCAACGTGCCACCTATAACCAGGAATACAGCTACGCCATCCCCGGGGAAACGGCCGATGGCCTGGCTCTGGACGAAGCATTCAACGTGCTGGTAGAACGCGTCGGGCGCAACTTCCGCCACGTTTGCCAACAAGCAACAATGTACGAACTCATGAAGCCAGACCGGTCCGTGCACCACCGGCTGGAAGAGGGCGAACGCGAACTGTCGTTGAACACCAACGAACGGCTGCTGGATGTTGCGTTGAACGGTGTGGAATCGGTGCGCCGCGAAATGGCGACCAATCTGCCCACCGCCAACAACACGCAGCAAGTGGCCGAAGCAACAGCCGCCGCTGACGAACCCGAAATCAATATCGCCATCCTGGATGAGCCGGCCCAACCCGCCGACGATCTGGGCATCAGCCTGATTGGCGAAACCGGGATGGAAGCATCGCAAGCCGATCTGGAGATGAGCTACGCCGACAAGCTGGACAACGTCGCTGTCAAGGTCAACCGCATCTTTGGCGAAATTCTGAACGACCTGTTCAACGACGACGACCTGCTGCCCCGGTTGCGCCGCCTCTTCTGGCTGGAAGCCACCAAGGCCGAGCGGGACTTCAACACCCACATCGTCAAACCGATGCTGAAACAGCACGACCGCAACCTGCAAAAACCAGAACTGCGCGAAGCAATGGAAATGGACCTGGAAAACGTGTCCGATCTGGAAGAGCTGATGCGCGTCTGGGACGGTCTGCACAAGCTGGAAACCAGCCTGGCTATCTAAACGACCAAGATTGGTCCAATCTTGAAGATTGGACCAATCTATATTTAAGGAACGTCTCATGACAGACCTTTCAACAATACCTTTGCTCAAACAGCTTGATGACGCTCATCTACCCATTTTTGCGGTGCGACTGACCGAATGGCTCATTACCGACCTGAACAAAAGTAGGGACGAGGCACATCTCGACCCAGTCCCTGACTTCACCGAATCGCGGGCCAAGGCACTGCTGCGCGCTGCTGGTGTGGTGGATGATCCTACCCTGCACGACTTTGCGCGATTGGTAGAAGGGAATGATACGGCCGTTCGCCTTGCCCTCCACGATTTACTGCAAGAAACTGGTCTAGCCGAAAACGAAGAAGTGACCGCCCAGGCAGTCGCAATCTCCAGTCTCCAATCTCCAGTCTCTGACCCTGAATCAATTTCCTGGCTGGCCCTCTCCATCGCTGCCCAGGCCTGGAAAAGTGGCTACCCGCTCTACCAGCTCGATCCGGCCTCACCGCCGGGCGAGTACAGTCCGGCCGGGCAGCTCATCAAGCGGGCCGCAACTTTTTTGCGGCAGCAAATTCAGCGCAGCGCCACCGAGCGGGACAAGCTGGGCAAAAAACTGGCTTACAACCCTGGCGATGGTACACCTTCACTGGAAACCATGCCGGATGGCCAACCCATCGCCCCGGTGCCGCCCCACTTCCGCCCACCGATTCCGGTGCGCTACCCGGAAGTATCGCGGGAAACGCTGCATGTGGATGAAAGCGAGGAGAGCAATGCGCAAGGCTCTGTGACCCGAAACGCGCCGCTCACGATCACCAATGATGACATTCCGCCCGCCAACCAGCGGCCCGTGCGCATGCCAGAAATCCGCATTCGTGCTGACCAGGTGCAGCCAAGCCGGCAATCCCAGCCAAGCCAGCCACGGTCCCGACCGAGCAGCAGCAGTGGGGGGAATTTGGGAACGGCCGTGCGCCAACGCTTCAGCCGGGACAAAGAACCACTGCGTAGCACCAAACTCCGCGTCATCGTACAGGATGTACAGGATGGCCCCGGACTGTACGGCATTCAGGTGCAGGTGCGCTGCAAAGGAATCAACGCCCACGTGGCTGGTACCACCAACCGCGAAGGCGTCTTTCTATGCGAGCTGCCCGTGCGGGTTCGTTCCGGCCTCACTTACGATGTGGACGTCACCTGGCCCCGCGATTTGGGCGGCGAAGTCGAAAGGAAATCAGTGACCCTGAATGTAGATCGCACTGAATTTAAGCTGCCCTTTTTCCGGCGTTTATCCTAAAAATGACTGGTAGCAAGTAAAAAGTTGCAAGGAGCAAGTGAAAAACACTTGCCACCTGCAACCTGCCACTTGCAACATAAAACAAACTATCTTGAATTAATATGACTGAAACAACTGAACCCATTATCATTACTGATCCCGACAGCGACCGCTACCACACCTTTGGCTACATTAGCTGGTGGCAGCAGGAGGTGGTACGCAATGCCACCATCCTGGTGGTCGGCGCTGGGGCCCTCGGCAACGAAGTGCTCAAAAATCTGGCCCTCATGGGCATCGGCAACATTCTCATCGCTGACTTCGACACCATCGAAGACAGCAATCTCAGCCGCTCCGTGCTGTTTCGCGCTTCGGACCGTGGCCGCCGCAAAGTAGATGCCGCTGCCGAGCGCGTCAAGGAACTTAACCCAGACGTGAACGTGAAAACGTGGCACGGCAACATCAACTTTGAGATGGGCCTGGGCGTCTTTCGCCACGTTGATGCCATCATTGGCTGCCTGGACAACCGGGAAGCGCGGCTTTCCATCAATCGCTTTAGCTGGCAAATCAATCGGCCCTGGGTCGATGGGGCCATTCAGGAATTGATGGGCATTGTGCGCGTTTTTTGGCCGGGCCAGGGAGCCTGCTACGAATGCACCCTCACCGACCTGGATTATCAGATTATCAATCTACGCTACTCCTGCCCGTTGCTGGCACGGGAGAACATCTTGCAAGGCAAGGTACCAACCACGCCCACCAGC
>JBNKLQ010000300.1:0-7254 GCA_050292445.1 Promineifilaceae bacterium (SeqCode)
TGTGGGTGACGTGGGCCAGGGTAGCCAGTTCGCCTTCTGGCAGCAGGCAGACAAATGGTTCGTTGCTGTACATGTTGGCGAAATACGGCCGTACATCATTCAGCGTCACTGGTTTGGCAAAGTTGACATAAATGGTAGACAAAATGCCCCGTTCCACTGGCAGCAGGTGTGGTGAAAAAATGAGTTCAGGCGCATCTTCGCGAAACCAGCCCATCACCTGCTCAATTTCTGGCAAATGGCGGTGACTGCGCCCGATTTTGTAGGGCGAAAAATTATTTTGAACTTGAATAAAGTGGGTGCCTGGCTTGGGCGTTCGCCCTGCACCGGAGGTGCCGGATTTGGAATCGGCAATAATGGGGCCAGTGATGGAGAGGTTGGATGTGAGCAACGGCCGTAACGGCAACAAAATGCTCGTGGGGTAGCAGCCAGGCGTGGCCACCAGCTTGGCTCCGGGCAGCTGTTCGCGGGCAAACTCGGTGAGGCCATAAATTGCATCGGCCAGCAGGTGGGGCGCGGGATGGGTTTTGTCGTACCAGTTAGCGTAGGTGTCTGCGTCTTTCAGGCGGAAGTCGGCACTGAGGTCGATGACGGTTACCCCAGCAGCCAGGGCGGTTACGGCCGTTTCTGCTGCTGCTGCATGAGGCAGGCACAAAAAAACCACATCCACCGCATCAAGTGGGGCATCTTCCCCCAGGACCAGCGGCAGATGTGGCGCTTGCGGATACACATCTGACAAATGCTGCCCGGCAAACGATTGCGACGTGGCAAAAGCCACATCCACTTGCGGATGCCGCTGTAAGATTTTCACCAATTCATACCCGGTATACCCCGTAGCCCCAAAAATTCCTGCTTTAATCATCTCAATCTCCATTGTTTGCCACAGAGAGCACAGAGAAAATAGAGAAAAACTCTTTATTCTCTGTGTCCTCTGTGGCTAAAAACCAAAAAAAAACCGCCAGACTCTCATGAAGTCTGGCGGTTCAGGTTGCGTTTGTCTTCTTAAAGTGACTCAGGCAAGCTCAAGTACCAGACGATGTGTCTGGCGACGGCGGCGAATAAAAAGAGGTGCTTGTGAGTCAATAAATGTTTTCATCGTGGCAGAAATTTAGCAGATAAATTCTGACTGTCAACCAAAATTTCAAAATTGGGTTATTTTGCTTGGATTCAGCCTGGATTTTTGTATCATTTGTCCAAATATTTGGGAATGGAACCAATCAGGAACCAGCGGGGTATAGTAAACAGAGACGTTTTGGGTAAAAGGAGACGCTGATGAAACGGGTTATTTTTTATGCATTCATCTTCTTTATATTGAGTTTAGGTGGTTGTACTGATGATAGGTCAGAAACGGCTGTTGCCGAAGCAAATCCCACCCCCGCGACCATGCCAACCGCTGCTCCCACAGATACCCCCGAAATGACCGGTGCCGAAAACTGCCCTAATACCCAACCACTAGAGTCCCCCTTCGTTCCGCCAGAGCCTTACCCTGAAACGGCTCCAAGCGGTGGTTTTTGGTATGGTACCAATGAGCTGTGGACTGACTTGCGAACCGAGGGTATCTGGCACGGCCTGCCCAAAACCGATACCGGGTATGGGAACAAAATTGCCCTATGGCACGAAGGCTACAGCCAAACAGAAGAACCGCAGCCAAAGATCACCCTCTCTGCCCAGCAACTGGATGGTGAAGCTGCGGTAAAACCATTTGTACATGGCACCAATGCCTACCATCCAGACTACGGGCAGTTCATGATGACTGGCATTGCGCTACCAGCGCTGGGTTGCTGGGAAATCAGTGCTGAATACAAAGAAGCCACCCTCAGTTTTGTGGTGTGGGTGGCTCCCTAAATTTATTTCCCCGGAAACTTTCAAATCAGTAGTCGGTTTGGTAGGCAGTTTCCGGGGAAATGGAAATGGTTGTTTATTGAGTGCTTTGAAACTCGATCCCATCTTCATCGGCGATAGGGGGCAGGCTTTGCAGGTAAACCCAGATGGCATGTAGTTCATCATCTGACAGCTGGCCGATGGCGAGCCAAGGCATAAGGGATTGTGGGATGAAGGTGCCATCGGGCACTTCCCCTTCACGCATGGCGGTGAAAAACTGTTCCTCGGTCCAGTCACCCAATCTATAAGGTGTAATGTTTGGCGAAGGCACTCTGAGGCGTTCCAGCAGAGGCACCCCGGCAAAGTCGTCGCCGTGGCAGCTCTTGCAGGGCAGGGCCAAGTATTCACCATAAGCCAACGTGTCGCTCGGGTCAGGGCCAACCGGGATTTCTTTTATGGCTTCATGGTCAATCATCTTGACGGCGGGCAGCCCCTGTGGATTTTCTAGCACAAATTGCCAGAGGATAGGCCCAGTACGGCCGTTTGGCGGCCCAGGTTCTTCTGACGGTGGCAACGTTTTTAAATAAGCAATAATGTCACCCAAATCTTGCTCATTCAAATCGACGTAGAAATTGGAAGGCATATAAAAAAGCGGTTTGTTATCTTGCCCTAAACCGTAGCGAATCGCCCGGATGTAATCCTCATCCGTATAATTTTCCAGGCCATTTTCTCCTTGCGTCAGGTTGGTGGGGCCAAACGTGCCAGCAAGAATCGGGATATCCGCCCATAACATGCCAGAAAGGTCCTTGCCGTGGCATTCAGTGCAGCGCACAATCTCAACCAGAATTTGCCCGCGTTCAATGCTGGCCTGGTCGGTGGGAATTTCCATGGTGGCTACCTCGACCTCCATTGTGGGTGTTGCCTGAATGCGCCAATAAATGTAGTAACCAAGCAAGCCAATGAGGGCGACAGCCAGGATACCTCCCAACAGGATGCCCAGCCATTTTAGAAACTTTTTCATAACCTTCTTTTCTCCTTCTCATTTTTTTAGTAAAGACAAATCACGAATTAGACGACTGTGCGAATATCACGAATTTTCCCTAAGCTTAATCGTCTATTTGTAGCATTCGTGATTTTCTGTAAAGTGCCCAGTACAAAGCAGTTTCTTCTATGCTACATAGGCGTTTTTGGCAATCATGATTTGCTGCATCTGGTGGCTACCTTCGATGATTTCCATCACTTTGGCATCACGCAAGAAGCGTTGCACGGGATAGTCGCTGCTACACCCGTTGGCCCCGTGAATTTGTACTGCGTCTGTGGCCACTTCCATCGCCGTTTTGGAAGCGAAATATTTGGCGATGAGAATATCGTTGGTGGCGTTGGCCTGCTGATTTTCCAGCGTATAGCCAGCTTGCAGGCAAAGCAGGCGGGCCGCTTTGACGTGGGTAACCATGTTGGTCACCATTTGCTGGATGAGCTGAAAGTTGCGCAGAGGCTCACCAAACTGCTCACGAACCTGCGTGTAATTCAGACTGGCTTCCAGGCAAGCCTGGCCGATGCCCACGCTGCCCCAGGCTACTGAATAACGGCCAATGTCCAAGGCAGACATCGCCACGGCCATAATGCCAAAGCCAAGACCGGCCAGCATGTTCTGGGCCGGAATGCGGCAATCCTTTAGCTCTAACTCAGCGAGCATGGCTCCCTTTGTGCCTATCATGCCGCGAATGGGATAGATGGTGAGTCCGGGCGTCTCTTTTTCTACCAGCATGGCGATGGCTTTGCCATCCTGCCGGGCAAAGAGCAAGAAGAGGTCAGCAACTTGGCCAAAGGTGATCCATTTTTTACGGCCGTTCACCACCAACTCGTTGCCATCAGGAACGGCCGTTGTCTCAATATAGCCTGCATTGCTGCCAATGTTTGGTTCGCTCAGGGCAAACGCGCCGATTTTTTCGCCACTGGCCAGCAGCGGCAACCACTTTTCTTGCTGTTCCTTGCGCCCCCAGCGCTTGAGGGCAAAGGTCACCATGCTGTGGACTGTGATCAGGCTGCGCGTGGAGGAGCAGGCATTGCCCAACTCCTCATTGAGCAAGCCAAACGAAATCAAATCGAGCGGCTTGCCGCCGTGCTCCTCAGGAACCAGGGCACCTAAGAAGCCCAGGTCGGCTATTTTTTGCACGAGTTCACAGGGAAACGTCTCTGTTTCATCAATTTGTTGAGCCAGTGACGCTACCTCATTTTGGGCAAACTGTCGGTAGAAATGTTGGTTATCTTGCTGTTCTGTTGTGTATTCGATGTGCATTCATTTACCTTTTAAATAGAGTTGTTCCTTTATAAAACTGTCATTCCCGCGCAGGCGGGAATCCGCGCCTCTGAAAAAGATGGATGCCTGCCTTCGCAGGCATGACAATCAGGCGTTTTTGTTAATCAGGAACAACTCTAATATCTTGAAGCTGGCGGTTAAGGAGATAGATCACCGTGCTGATTAATTTGGGCTGCAAATCGTAAAGAAAAAAATGGTCGCCAGGGAAGGTGAACATTTCCAGCGCCTGTGTACTTTGCTGTTGCCACTCCTGCAAATCAGCTTTGTTAGTTTTATCATCCGTTGCCCCATCTAAAACGGTGATAGGGCAATTGAGAGGGATGTCTTCCTGGTAGGTGTACGTTTCTACCAGTTGGAAGTCGGCCCGGACGATAGGCAGCACCAGGTCGCGCAGTTCGGCATCTTCTAGCACGGCTTCTGGCGTGCCGTTTAATTCTTGCAGCGCGGCCATAAAGTCCGTCTCAGGCAAATGATGGATGTGCCGATCTGCATAAGGAATGTGGGGAGCATTGTAGCCGGAGACGAGCAGCCGCTGGGGTATTGGCAGGCCGTGCTGCTGCAACTGCCGCGTCAGCTCAAAGGCGAGCAGCGCGCCCATGCTGTGTCCCCAAAAGACAAAGGGAACATCGAAGTAAGGCTGCAAAACGTCGGCCAATGCGTCCACCAAAACAGACACTTGATGATGCAATGGTTCGCGCAGGCGCGTTTCCCGGCCGGGCAGCTGGATGGCGTAGCTGGTAATCTCTTTGGGCAAGACGCGGCTCCACTGGTAGAAGGCCGATGCCCCACCACCGGCGTGGGGAAAGAAGAAGAGGTTGAGACGGCCGTTTCCCTCTCGTGAAAACGGCATTAGCCACGGTGTTGCGATCTTTTCCTTTATCATATTTATCCTCTTACGCTCGTTTTGTTTGGCAGCAGTTGCCGCAGCAGTTCAGCGATGCGTTTGACTGTTTTGGGTTCCTGTAGCAGCGAGAAATGGGTGCCAGGCAAAACGTTTACCGACCGTTTGCGCAGATACTTCTTCCAGCCCAGCCACTTATTCCGTACCGATTTGGCGCTGGTTTTGGCCGCAACCAACTGAACTGGCAGCCTATACTTCTGTGGCTGGTACCCCTGCATGGCGGCATAGTTGGCTCGGAAGACTGTAAATTGGTGCTGCAAATCCTGGAAGGTTAAGCCTGTGGGTAAATTGCCAGTGGCTTGGAGCTGTGGCCACAAATGACGCAGCTGGGCATCCAGATTGGCCTCGTCGGGCAGCAGTGTGGGCTGGACCGAAGGGGTGAGGTAGCCACTGTCCTGAGCAAACCATTGCAGCAGCGTGGTTTCGTTGGTTTCAGCGGCGCTGCTGCCGGGGGCAAAGGTGTCGATGAGCGTCAACGAACCAATGGGGCTGCCTGCGGCCTCTAGCTGCTGGGCCATTTCCATGGCGACGATGCCACCCATCGACCAGCCTAGCAGATGATACGGTTGCGTTACGTCCGCCTCGCCCAATGCTTCCAAGTAGGTCGTCGCCATAGAGTCGATGTCTGTTTGGGCGGGCATGTCTGGCAGCAAACCGACGGATTGCAGACCGTAGACCGGTTGCTCCGCTGGCAAAGCATTGACCAGCTTCACATAGGGCAGCACCTGGCCGCTGCCGGGATGGATGACGATGAGTGGTTCCTGCTCTGGATCACCTGCTCGGAGTTTTACCAACGGACTCAGCTGCGATTTGGACGTCGGATCACTGATGTAGTTTGCCAAAGCAGCAATGGTGCCTTCCTGGAAGAGGCGGGGGAGGGGGATTTTTACGGCCGTTTCCTTATGCATCGCCGCCACCAAACGAAGTGCTAACAGGGAGTGCCCGCCCAGCTCAAAGAAGTTGTCGTGGATGCCAATCGGTGAAACGCCAATCACGTCTTCCCAGATTTGCACCAGCTGCTTTTGCAGTTCCGTTTCGGCAGCCACAAACGGCGTGGAGCGCACCACTTCCACTTTGTCGGGGATGGGCAGGGCGCGGCGGTTGATTTTGCCGCTGGGCGTTAGCGGGAACTGTTCTAGCTGCATGAAGTGGGCCGGAACCATGTAGGCGGGCAGCCGCTCCCGCAGCGCCACGTGAAGCGCATTGATCACATCCTCTTGGCTCGTTTTAATGTAGGCAATGAGCTGGTGTGGCCCTTCGTCTGGCTTGTATGCCTGCACCACGGCTTGCTGCACCGTTGGCTGTTCGTTGAGCACCGTTTCAATCTCACCCAACTCCACGCGATGCCCACGAATTTTCACCTGGAAGTCGTTGCGGCCGATGAACTGGATGTTGCCATCGGGCAGATAGCGGGCTAGATCGCCGGTTCGGTAAACAGTGACCAGTGGATCAGTGTTCAGTAGGTCAGTGTTCGGAGACTGATTACTGCTTACTGGTATGGAGACAAACTGTTCAGCGGTCAATTCCGGCTGGTTAAAGTAACCCAGCGCCAGGTTGTGGCCACCGATGTACAGTTCGCCCGGTACGCCAATGGGCACGGGCTTCATGTTGCTGTCTAGCAGGTGAATTTGGGTGTTGTCAATTGGTGTGCCGATGGGCGGCAGATCGGGCCATTGTTGCGGATCTGGGCCAAGCGTATATTGTGTTACCACATGGCTCTCGCTGGGACCATAATGGTTGTGGAAGGCACAGCCCGGCAACTGGATGAAAAATTCACGAATGGCGGGCGTTGATAGTAAGGCCTCTCCGGCCGTAATGACTTCTTGCAGGGTGTGCGGATAAGATTTTTGCCAATGGGCGGCTTCAGCCAGATTTTGCAGGGCCACAAAGGGCAGGAAGAGCCGCTCGATTTGCTGGTCTTGAAGATAAGCCAGCAGTCGTTCCCCATCGCGGCGCACGTCGTCGGCGATGAGCACCAGGGTGCCGCCATCTTGCCAGGTGCTGAACATCTCCTGGAAGTGGACATCGAAGCTGAGTGAGGTGAATTGCAGCGTGCGGGCCGGTCGCTGTAAGCTGGTGGCCCGCTGCTGCCAGGCGAGCATATTGTTTAAGGCCCGGTGTGGCAGGGTAACGCCTTTGGGTTGCCCGGTGGAGCCGGAGGTGAAGATGATGTAGACAGGCTGTTCGGGATCGATTACGGCCGTTACCCGTTCCG
>JBNKLQ010000301.1:0-7236 GCA_050292445.1 Promineifilaceae bacterium (SeqCode)
GTTCCAGTTCCTGAGCCATATAGTTCAGCTGCTGAGCCAGCTGCCCCAACTCATCACCTTCGGTATCGCCGACAAATTCCGTGAAATCACCCTGGCTCCAGGCCTGGGTCGCCTCAGATAAGCGATTCAGGCGGCGAACAGGGCCGCGAGCTGCCAGGTAACCAAAGAGGGTGCCGATTAGCCCAGCAACCAGGGTGAGGAGTAGCAGGCTGACGCCAAGAAAAGGCAGGGTATCACCCAAAATTGAAGTGATGGTCGGAAAATCGGCCAGCCCACCTGCCACACCTAGGACTTGTTCGTGGTCGGCATCCCAAATCGGAAATGTTAGCACGACCTGATCGCCAGGGGTATCGAGGGTAAAGAGTTTATAGGGATCATCTTCACCTGCCAGGGCAGCCTGGAGCGGTTCAGCCAGCCCAGGAACCATCTGCGTATCAAACGGCCGTCCAATCTGATCAGCACCAAACAAATCGGCCGGTCGGGCTGCCAATAATTGACCATCAGGTGCGATAACAAAGAGTCGATCGGTGGCATCGAAAGAAAGTGGGACAGAGACAGACAGGGTTCCTAGTTGTTCCAACGAGGCAGCCAGTCCCTCCACATCAGGAGGAGTCTGGGAAAGGTAGGCACGCAAGGTCGGCGTATAGCTGACCGAAACGGTTTCGATGAGTTGCGCAGGTAAGATGCCACTGTTCACCAAGGCAAAAACCAGGACGCTAGCAATCGCCAGCAGGATGATCTCCACAGTTATTAGAGCGCCTACGGTAACGGCCGTATAACTCAAGGTCAGCTTCCAGCGAAGCCCTCGATTATTGCTGGTGATAGAAACATTGTTTTCCATAGACAAACTATATTGAACTAAAAGGTAGTGAGCAAGGACGACCAGGATAATCCCTGGTCGTCAACATGGCCCTGATGCTATTTGACCGATTGGGCTTGCCTACAAGTTTAAAACACGCCAGCGTATAACAGGCTGAACTTTATGGTATTGGCCAGGGCGTGAGCGATGATAGTGATCCACAAGTTACGGCCGGAACGGAGATAGATGAAGCCGAGGACGAAACCCATGATGAAGGTATCGATCATACCGGCCAGCCCCCAATCATAGTGGGCTAGACCGAACAGCAGGGAACTCCCAGCCAGCGCCAAGGCCCACCTGGCTTTGAACTCACTTAATGCCCCAGCTAGGCTTACGGTCAGGAATGCCCGGAACAGCATTTCCTCACCGAAGGCGACCGAAGTCCAGGCGGCCGTAACCAAAATGAGGAACATGGGCAGGTTACCAGCCAAAGGATTGTAGTCGCTTTGGTCGGAAGGCTGTAGTGCCAGACCGGGGATGTTCATCAAGATTATCTGGAAAACAATAGTGGCGGCAAGCATGGCCAGCATAGCCCCCAGGGCTATGACGATGGTTTTCGGCCAGCTCTCCGGCCAGGCCAGACCGATAGCTCGCCACCCACTGCCTTGCGATCTGAGAACGGCCGTTGCGATGACGATTGCCAGCAGATAAGCGAGATTGATGACCAGGCCAGAAGCGAAGCTAGTATCGGTTCCCAGGGAACCTCCTATCAGCGCGACGATGACAAAAGGCACGAAAACGGTCAATATGGCAATCAAGTGACCTCTCTTGTCTGATGTAAACAGGCGTGTAGCTCTCTGACTGAATGATAGAGTAAGATTGTCGTTCATTATTAACCTCCATTGAATCGAGTGGGCTTTACGGGCTTTTTCTATAAGAATATCCTTTGACTGGTCAACTTCGCAGTCGAAAAGCCCTGACCTTTTCCACTCCCCAAATGACCAGGGCAATGGATGCCGCGACTATTAACGACCATGTTATGAAGTGAAAATCTATACCAATTGCGCCGAGAGCAGACTTAGCCGATAGTACAGCAGCGCCAAGGGCAAAACCGTATCCCAAAGCGACAGCGCCGAGAGCAATGAGACCGATTGCGATGCCCCCCAGGGAAACCAAGCCCAAACCAAATCCGGCCAGTGTGACCAGGCCAAAGGCTACGGCTCCAATCGAAACGAAACCGAAAGCGATATTTCCAATGGCTACCAAACCCTTTGCGACCATCGGCCGACCTGTATCGGGATTGGTGCCAAAATTAATGTGAATTAGCGGCCAACCATTTATTTCCTCTTTGGAACGATATTCGAAACCGGTACGTTGAGGTAATGTTTTCATGATAATTACTCCTTATTAAAGACCTATTTGTTATGTGCCTAGGGTAAAGGAGGCCACCATAAACCACACGACCCGGGAGAAGGGTTTTAACCAGTCCTGGGGAGGGGTGTTTGAAGCGTCGAGAGATTGGTTCTGAATTTGAGTTTAAGTTCTTCGGGGATTCAAACTAGTCTTGTGAGGGATTTAAAGCAGAAGAGCGCCGCAAAAACGGCGCTCTTTTTGTGTGCCCCCACGGAGATTCGAACTCCGGTCTTAGCCTTGAAAGGGCTACGTCCTGGTCCCCTAGACGATGGGGGCAACGGGCAAAATTCTATCATTCTGCGGCTGATGGGTCAAGAAGAATGTATAATTCAGTATGAGTAGCTCCCATTGGACGGTACGCGCACCGGAGAAAAGAGACTTGCCTGCCTTGGCGGCCATCGCCACGGCCGTTTCCCAACCGCGCAGCCACGTCACCCCGCAAGCAATCGCCCAAACAGACGGCCGTTTCTGGACCATCACTCAACAAGAGCAACCCATTGGCTACGCCACGCTGCTGCCTTTGCCCGGTTTGCCCGGCCTTTTTGAGCTGGCGGGCGGCATTGCTCCTGCGCTTCAGCGGCAGGGCGCAGGCAGCTTTTTGTGGCAAACTCTTAAACAGGCTGTGATGGGAACGGCCCCTTCGGCAGGCTCAGGGCAGGCTGTTCAGCAAATCACCACCACCGTAGATAGTCTAGACACCCCCACCGCCCACTTTTTACGCCACCACCAATTTGCCCTGGAACATGAAGAATACAGTATGATTCTCAACAATCTGGACAGCATGACGCTCCCCGACCTCGCCGCCCCTTCGCCGCTGCAACGCATTGGTCGGCAAACGGCCGTCACCACCTTGCCCGAACTGTACCAACGCTGCTTTGCGGGCACCCCCTGGTGCCAACCATACACCCCTGCCGAAGTCGCTGCCACCTGGGAACCGGATGACGAACTGCTTTACCTTGGCGAAGATGGCGACGATATCGGTTTTGTCTGGCTCCACTTTCCCAAACCGAGCGTGGCCGAAATTGAGCCGATTGGCATTGTGCGGGAAAAACAAGGGATGGGATACGGCCGTACCCTCCTCACCACCATCCTCAAACAACTGCAAGATCAGGGCAGCCAAACCGTTCGCCTGGGGGTTTGGGCCAATAACCAGGCTGCCATCACTCTCTACCAATCTCTTGGATTTCAACACAGCAGCAGCAGCTACAGTCTTACCTTTTTTCTAAACGAAAGCTAGACTTGTCAGGTTTTTTCATGAGTGACCTATCAGTTAAATGACCCCCGACAGGGCTGATAAAAATGAGCCGTTCCCTAGAACTATCTTTACCTTTTGCCCAAATCATCCTACAATGAAACCATTGTTCGGATGGTATTAAACAGCATCCGCACCTATCCGATGCACGGCAACTCCCACAAGTTATCTTTACCCTTTGCCTTAAAGATTTTGGGGAACGGCCGTTGCTTTGTTATTTAAAAATGGAGAAGACAGCATGTTCAAAGATATTGCCGATGTACGCCAAAGGTTAGGCCAACAGCAATACATCGCTTCCGAAGAAATTGGCACCGTTGTTTACCTGGCTCACTCCCTCTGCAAACCCATTCTGGCCGAAGGCCCCGCCGGGGTTGGCAAAACAGAGCTGGCCAAAGTGTGGGCTCTCGCCTCCGGGATGCCGCTCGTCCGCCTGCAATGTTATGAGGGGCTGGACGAAAGCAAAGCCCTCTACGAATGGGAGTATGCCAAACAAATGCTGTACACGCAGCTGCTGCGCGACACGCTGCGCAACGTGTTGGGCGATGTCAACAGTCTGGCCGAAGCCGCCAACCGGCTAGCCCAAGAAGAAGATGTCTTTTTCTCCGAAAACTTTTTACTACCCCGCCCCCTGCTCACCGCCCTCACCTCAGATGAACCCATCGTTCTGCTCATCGACGAAATTGACCGTGCCGATGTGGAGTTTGAAGCATTCCTATTGGAAGTGCTCAGCGATTTTCAGGTGAGCGTGCCAGAACTGGGCACCATCAAAGCCAAGCATCAGCCGATGGTGCTGCTAACCAGCAACAACACCCGCGAACTCAGCGAAGCGCTCAAGCGGCGCTGCCTCTACCTGCATGTGGACTACCCCACACAGGATGCTGAACTAGAAATTGTCCGGCTCAAGGTACCAGATTTGAAGCCGGAACTGGCCCAGCAAGCCGTATCTGTCGTTAATCAGCTGCGCAACATGGATCTGCGCAAAATGCCCAGCATCAGCGAAACGCTCGACTGGGCACGTGCCTTAGTCACACTCAACGCAGACTCAATTGACGAGAAAACGCTCACCAACACGCTCACCGTCTTGCTAAAGTATGAAGCCGATGTGCAAAAAGCCCGGCGCATGATGGGCGGCGATGATGGGGGACGATACGGCCGTTATAATCGGTAATCGGTTGTCCGTAAGCCGTAATCGGACCACTACCGATTACCGTTTACTGTTTACCGAATACCGGCTTTCGGAGAAAGCAGATGGATAACCGAATTGTTGAATTCATAAGAGGTTTACGCGCTGCGGGGGTACGCGTCTCGCTGGCAGAATCGATGGATGCCCTACGAGCAGTAGAAACATTAGGCATCACCCAAAAAGAGATATTCCGCTCCTCCCTGCGTGCTACCCTCATCAAAGAATCCGACGATTTTGCCGCGTTTGAAGAGCTGTTCCCCCTCTACTTTGGCAGCGGCGGCCCGCCCCTGCAAAGTGCCCTGGAAGATATGAGTCCAGAAGATCAGGAAATGCTCAAGGCGGCGCTGGGGGCATTAAGCGGCCGTATGGAGCAGCTGCTCGATTGGCTGTCCAGCGGGGAAGGCCCGACCAAAGAAGAATTAGAGGAAATGGCCCGCCGTGCTGGCGTAGAATGGGCCAACAATCCGCAAGAAGGGCAGTGGGTGACGCGACGCATGTTGCAGCAAATGGGCTTTGCCCATCTGGAAGAGCAAATGCAGGAGCTGTATGAAAAGCTGCAAGAGATGGGCATGAGCCAGGAAGCCATCGAAAAATTGATGGGCGTGGTAGAAGCCAACCGGGAAGCGCTGGCGGAGCAGGCGGCTCAGCAAGTGGGGCAGCAAATTGCCGAACAGCGCGCCAATCGCCCCGATGATCTGCACGGCTCCGACCTGATGAACAAACCGCTGCAATCTCTCACCGAGGAGGACGCCAACCAGCTGCGCAAAGAGGTGCAGCGGCTGGTGACGCAAATGCGCAGCCGGGCTGCTCTGCGGCGCAAGCGGGGCAACAAAGGCAAATTTGACTCCAAAGGCACGATTCGCGCCAATCAGAAAAATGGTGGTGTGCCCATCGAGCTAAAGTTCAAAAAGAAGAAGCTCAAGCCCAGCCTGGTCCTCATTTGCGACGTATCCACTTCAATGCGGGCCGTGGCCGAATTTATGCTGCGACTGACGTATGAGCTGCAAGACCAGGTGGCCCGTGCCCGCAGCTTCGCCTTCAATTCCGACATGCACGAGATAAGTGTGACGCTCTCCGGCAGTCGGGCAGCCGATGCGGTCACCAAGGTGTTGTACGACATCCCCCCTGGCTACTACGCCACCGATTTGGGCAACAGTCTAAACACATTTTGCAAAAAACATTTGGATGCGGTGGACGGCCGTACCACTGTCGTCATTTTGGGGGATGGGCGCAACAACTACAATTCGCCGCGCATTGACCTGATGAAAGATTTGCAGCGCCGGGCCAAAAAGCTGGTCTGGTTCAACCCGGAGCATCAGCGCCAATGGGGCACCGGCGACAGCGACATGCTGGAATATTATCCGGTGTGTGACACGGTCAACGTGGTGCGTAATTTGGCACAGTTGGCAACGGCCGTAGACCGCCTGCTGGCCGATTCATAGCAATTGGAGATTAGAGACTGGAGGTTTTTTTCAATCTCCAGTCTCCAGTCATCCAGCCTCAAAAATCTTTATCCCCCCAACTTTGCATTTGCTGCTTCAATCGCTGGAATGAGCCTATCCAGGCTGTTATTGATACCTTGCCGTGCCGCACCATAGTTGAGGGCACTTATGACACCCCCACCATCATCGCACAAAGCGTTGATGCTTTCATTGGTAGATAGGAAGTTTTCCACGGCAAAGATGTAATCGTTGTAGATGCCAGCCCAATCCTCCGGCACACCACTGTAGGTGGCGCTGCGAATGGCGTCGTCGTAGTAGCCCTGGTATTCAGCACAGGTTTGATTTTCGCCGTTGTACAGTCGGTCTAGCAAGCCACCTGCCTGTTCAATGATGGAACGGACGCCGTTCATGCTGTCGCGCAAGGCGGTGGCTTCAAACCCAACGGGATTCGGCCGTACCGGACCAGCTGGCGGCGGTGGTGTTGCCGTGGCAGCTGTTGGAGCTGTTCCCAAAGTGATGTCATCCCACAACGATTCAATATGAATAGCCCCGTTATCATTATTGAAGAGGGCAACCTGCAAAATGACGGTTACGCGATCGTTGGTGGCTACGGCATCTACGGAAATAAACTGCCAGACATCTAACGGCCGTACCCAACCGGAACAAATCGTGGTGGGTAAGTCAATGACATCATCGCCAAATGTATTCAGGCAAATGCGCCCCCGTATATCTGCAGGATTTACCGATACGTTACGATCTTCCTGCGTACTGGACCAAACTTTGAACCAGCCACCTGCGCGATATGTCGTGCCAGCTGTGATATTGCTTGAAACACGTTGCCAGATTCGGCCACCTCCTTTTAAGGAACGTTGGCCGGAATGGATAAAGTTTGGCTGACTATCTGCGGTATGGAAGGAAAAGATTGTGTTCCCGTTTGGACTCTCCCATGGTTGATACCCCACTTCAAAACCTGGGTTAGAGAGCAAGTTAGGACCGGCCGGTGCGGGGGCTGGCGGTGGCGCAGTTGTGGCGGTAGCCGGTACGGCCGTTGCCGCTACCGTATTCGTCGCTGTTGGCGCACTGGTTGGCGTTTCAGTTGGTGGTTCTTCTGTGGGTGTGGGCGACTGCGTCGCGGTTGGTTCTGGCG
>JBNKLQ010000302.1:0-7198 GCA_050292445.1 Promineifilaceae bacterium (SeqCode)
TATGTTTTGGATGCGGGCAACGACCGTTTGCTCAAATTCAGCAGCGACGGGATGCTGCTGCAAACCTGGGATACGCGCGGCAGCGGCCCTGGCGAGTTCGATTCACTGGGCTTTGGCGGCATCGCCATCAACGCCGACGACAATCTGTTTGTGGTTGATAATGGCAACCATCGCATTCAGAAGTTTGACAGCAGCGGTAATTTTGTTACGCAATGGGGCAGCGAAGGCGTGGGCGATGGGCAGTTTAAGCGGGCTATCGGCATTGCCATTGACACCGCCGGGAACGTGTTCGTAGCCGACGACGGCCGTCCCGAAATTCAGGTGTTCGACAACGACGGCACTTTCCTGCGTAAGTTTGGCAGTGGGGGATCAGAGGAGGGCCAGTTCCAGCATCCCACCGGCATCGCTGTAGACGACGAAGGCTACGTTTACGTAGCCGACTATCAGCTTAGACGGGTGCAAAAATTTGACAGCGAAGGAAATTTTTTGTTGAGCTGGGGCATGGCGGTGAATCCAGCTGGCGTACCGGAAGGGATTGGCATTGATGCCAATGGCCACATCTACATCACCGATTACGACCGGGCACGGGTAGAAATCTTCACACCTGATGGCGAGTTTATTATGGATTGGACCGGCGGTGAAAGCGGCCGTTTCAGCCGCCCCGTGGCTGTCGCTTTTGATTCGATGGGCAACGTTTGGGTAAGCAACCAGGCAGGTAACAGCATCTGGAAATTCGCCCCGCCGCCCTTGCCCTAACCAGCCACCACAGCCTGTCACTCCCGCTTGCGCGGAAATGACAATATCATTTGGTCGCCTCGCACGTACGCTTAATTTAGGAGTGTTCAGCAGGCAGGGAAAGGGTGAAAATCGCGCCGCTGTTGTTGGGGGAAAGCGCCGTCACTTGGCCCTGATGCAGCTCGGCAATTTGCTTGACAATGGCCAACCCCAGGCCGGAGCCACCGCTATGGCGGCTGCGTGACTTGTCGCCCCGCCAGAAGCGGTCAAAGACGTAAGGCAGATCGGCCGGGGAGATGCCAGGGCCACTGTCAATGACGGAAAGATGGACGGTTTGTTTTTCTTGAACGGCCGTTACCCGCACCCGTCCCCCTTTCGGCGTATGGCGAATTCCGTTGGCTACCAGATTGGTTAACGCCTGCTGCACCCGATCCGCATCAGCCAAAATAAAGAGGGGCTGCGCTGGCGCATCATCGACCAGCTTGACGTTGCTTGTGTCGGCCAGGGGAGATAGTCGGGCCACCACAGTGGCTGTTAATGCGCGGACATCCACTTTTTGCAGCGCCAGGGAGAGCTGGCCAGAGTCAGCCAGGGAGAGCAGGCGCAAATCGTCAATGAGGCGTGAAAGGCGGTGGACCTCATCGTTTAACTCCTGTAGCTCAGTCGGATTGGGTTCCAACAAGCCATCTAACATCGCTTCCAGATTGGCCTGCATGACGGTGAGCGGCGTGCGCAGTTCGTGGGCCACATCGGCCACCATTTGTCGCCGCTGCTGCTCCTGCTCAGAGATTTTGCTGGCCATCTGGTTAAACGCTTCGGCCACCTTGCCCAGCTCATCCTGCGAGCGCACCGGCACGCGCACGTTAGGTTCGCCAGCGGCCAGGGCTTGCGAGGCACGCCGCATTTGGGACATGGGCCGGGTGATCTGCCAGAAGATAATCGTGCCTAACACCAGCGAAACAGCCCCAGCGGCGATAACGGCCGTTTGGGCCGCCTGCTGCACATCAGACAAAAAGGAAAGACCCAACGCCTCTGGCGAATTCGGAGCCAGCAAATCCAGCAAAGGAATGTTAATCACCTCTTCGACAATAACCTGTTCAGCGGTTTCGGCAACGATTCGGCTGTCTTCAATGGTTGGTTCAAAGTTGGGGGCAACGGTTGGGACGGCTTCCGAAGGAAGCGCAGGCAGTTCCTCCAGCGGCAGCAGCTCACGCGATTCGATGGATTCAAGCGGTTCAAGGGTCGGCAGCGGCTCAATCGGCAACGACTCAACTTGGGGGCGCTGAATAATGACCTGATCGCCGCGAATGATGATTTCGGCATCTTCTAGAGCGTCTGGGGCAACCACGGTGGGCAAAACGGTGCGGATGTAGTTGTTACGCTGGTCGATGTATTGACCAAAGGCACGTGAGGTGATCTCCCCTACAACGTTGGTGACAATGAACAACATAAGGAAAATGACAACAGCAAAAGCTCCCATCAGCCGGAACCAGAGGCTGCGCGTCATCCAGCGGAAGCTGCCCCAGGCGCGGCGCAGCAGGCGGAATAGCCAGCCCAACACCCGCCAGAGCCAACCTAACGGCCGTCGCAGCCAGCGAAACGGCCGTCTCAACCGACCAAAGCGCGTGGTCTCCTCTTTGAGCACTACGAGTTCATCACCAAAGCGCCACTCTTTGGGCGAAATACGTCGTCCGCGCTGCCGCTTAAACAGACGACGCAGCCAGTACGACGGCCGTAATTTGTTCAATCGCTCACGCATGAGGCAGCTCCACCTCGTCCAGCCGGTAGCCCACACCGTAAACCGTTTCAATGATCGGAGTATCCCCGACAGCTTCTTTGATTTTGCGGCGTAAATTTTTGATGTGTTGGTCGATGCTGCGCTCCAGTTCCTCATGGGCTACACCCTGGAGCGCTTCTAATAATTGTGCCCGACTCAAAACGTGTCCCTTGTTCCGCATCAGCGTGGCCAACAGCTCAAATTCGGTTTGGGTCAGGTCCAGCAGTTGGCCATCGATCCAGACGCGGTACGCCGCCAGGTCCAGCTGGAGCGCCCCGGCTTGCAGCAGGTTGGCGTTAGTCAGGCCTCCCTGCGTGCGGCGCAGCACGGCACGCACTCGCGCCACAACCTCACGCGGCGAAAATGGCTTGCTAATGTAATCGTCTGCGCCCAGCTCCAGGCCAATGAGTCGATCCATCTCCTCGGTGCGGGCAGTGAGCATAATGATGGGCACGTCTCCCAGGCGGCGCAAGCTGCGACAAATGTCCAGCCCATCCTGGCCAGGCAAATTGAGATCGAGCAAAACGAGAGACGGCCGTTCCTGCCGAAATGCCGGAACCGCCTGCGCACCATCGTGAACGGCCGACACCACAAACCCTGCCTGCTCCAAATAGAGCCGCAGGGTGCGCACGATCCGAACTTCATCCTCTATAATCAAAATTTTATCGCTCATCAGTCTGCCGTCATTTTATCATAGTAGATCGAGAAATCGATTCAGGAATTAAGCGCTGCCTGAAGTGCATCATCCAGTTTAACGGCGTGACTCGAACCAGCGATGGCAAAAACGCGTTCTCCCTGCTGCACCAAATCAATCACCACACGAATAAAATGCTCATCCCGAGCCAGGTTTCCGTCAATTTCAGCCAAATAACCCGGCAAGCCAAACTCATCAGAAACATCGCGCCAGTCAGGGCCATCGGGAAAATACGTTTGCCAGGCCGCATCAACAGCGGCTACGTCTGCAAAAGCATCCTCAATGCCGGGCCACTCCCTGCGCTTACGCACTGTCTCAGCTACCATTGCCTCTGGATCATCTGGCAGACCAAAACGCCTGTTTGAGAAGTAAGGTGTCAGGACAACATACAGCGCAATTTGTTCCTGAGAAAAAGGTTGCTCAAGCAAGGCAGCCATTTCTACCTCAAGCGGCGGTTCCCAGGAGTAGGTGATAATACCATCCCGTCGGGCTAAAGCGTGTACAGCTCCCGGCTCAGAAAAAGTTTCAACTGGATCCATTAACCCAGGAAAAAGAATACCCAATTGACTCTCCACCAGCGCCACGGTCGGCTGAAAATTGTCCCATCGCTTTTGGATATCTTCAATTTGAGGGTCTTGTGGATTTTTGGTGTGTTCGGCACCATAAATAAGAACGGCTCCCCCGTTTTCGGCCGCCACTTCCACAATGTAGGGTCTGGAATGGGTTGAAATTACCGCTGCGTAAGCTGCATCATCCATGACGGGTTGGGGCAGCCCAATTGACTTTTCAGGAAGATAAGTAGGTACTGAGCGCCAGGCAAACAGGAAACCCCATAAAACAACCAATCCCCATAAAATCAACAGCCCAAGGCCAATACGGCGCAGCATACCTTTCTTCAATTGCTAACCCCAGTTTGTACCTATTTGTTCAACGATTCCGGCGTCTTTTCTTTCGGCGCGCGCCGCCCACGTACAATCATTACCACGCCCAGGCCAATCAAGCCTAGTGAAGCTAACACCGTCCCAATTCCGTTCACCACCTCAAAAAAGGAGGGGGAATGGTCGATGTAGACTGTCCGGGATACCGTGTCTGGAATCGGGGGAATTGTTGGGATGGGGGGAATGGTGGGGATTGCCGGAATCGGTGGAATCGTGGGAATGGGCGGGATGGTAGGAATCGGCGGAATCACGATTTGTTCTTGAATCCGCTCTTCTACTCGTCGGGCAACCTGTTCTTCAACGCGCTGCTCAATAACAGGAGCCAGTTCATTCCCTATCTGGCTAAACCCATCGCCACGAATAATAATGGTTTCGCCTCTATCGGCCGTATTCACCCCGATGACCAGGCCAATAATGATGCCAATCCCAATTAGAACAAACAAGCCGCCTGTTTTAAGCAGCCCCTTAATCAATCGCTTGATTCTTTTACGCATTTCCTGCCTCCATATGTTTGCTGCCAAAATTCGCTTTCATTTACAGTGAGAAGCGTATCAGGCAAATATGTAGGCAATGTGTAGAGGTTTTCGATAGCTCGTGTAGGTTCTGCGCTAACGGTTGTGGTTGGCATCCACCAGCCGGTTGATTTGCTCTGGACCACCCAAAATGCCGAGGACATGTCCTTGTTTCAGTGTGCGTGTGCCAGCGGGATGGAAGTCGGAACGGCCGTCTTCCCGCAGCAGCACCACGCTCACCTCATAATTTTGCTCAATCTCCGAGACAGAACAATCCAACAGACCAGAATCACCCCCTAACTTGAGGCGCGCCAGGCTGAGCGCTTCCCCCTCCACCGTGATGGGACGCGTCACGTCTACATCGGCTGCCGCCGCAGCAAACGTGGGAGCCGCCATCCCCGTAGCGCTCATCGCCCGGAAGCCAAACTGCTCTTGCAGCGATTGGCCAAAATCGTCGTCAAAAATACGCAGTACCACTCGAATTTGGGGATTGAGGCGACGTGCTTTGAAGGCAATTTGCAAATTCATACTGTCGTTTTGAGTGCATAAAATGATAGCCCGTGCTTTGGCCACACCTACACCTTGCAGCGCCACCTCGCGCCGGGCATCGTCCTTTAGCACCGGAATGCCCATCGACTGCGTTTCGGCAATTAAATCTTCGTCAGGATTCAGCTCAATCACGGCCACGTCCCGATCCAGCTCAAACAGTTTTTGCGTGACTCGGTAGCCCAGATGCCCCAGACCCACCAACACAATATGATCCTGAAAAGTTGAGGCTACGGCCATTTCCCACTCCTTGCTCCGTTCCCGCCGATTAAAAAAAAGCAGCCCAAAATCAGTTAATCCCTGGGCCAAAATGGAGATGCCAATGATGGGCATGACAAAATAAAACAGCTGCAAAGGCAAATGATCGGGCAAATGATCGCCTAATGGCTGCAAAAACGTCAGGCCCAGCACCTGGTAGGTGGCTTCTACTAAATTATTGCCGCCCACTTCTTCACCAAAAAAACGGGCCAGTTGAAAGTACAGTACCCCGCCACCAATGATCGCCAGGGCAAAGAAAGTTAACGGCCGTATAAATTCACGCACCAGCAGCAGGGTATCCCGCCAAACGGCCCGCAAGCGGCGCAAACGGCCGTTTCTGTTATGGTGATACCGTCTTTGAGTTCTCATCTGCAATTAGTTTGTTTTTTTACCGCAGCGGTCGCGGAGAACGCAGAGTTTTTTGTTTCTCTCCGCGATCTCCGCGTTCTCTGCGGTGAATTTCTATTTTACTGTTAGGCCAGATATGACCAGTTTATCATCAACGGCCGTTCCTGTGTCATCCAAAACAGAAAGTCGGCGTAACGTTTGCAGCAGGTAAAACCCCACCTGCACCCGGTATGGCCCCGACGGCAGCTCGCTGGCCAGCTGCACCTGGTAACGATCTACCACGGGGTCGCCCGGCGTCCACTGGCTGGTTGGGTACGTTCCTTGAACAGGCCAGCTATCCACCTGCCCTATGATTTTGTCATTGGCGTCCAGCACCTGCACAAAAACGGTGTAATCTTCCGCCAGCGGAGCCAACGCCTGCCAGGTCAGCGACAAATCCAGCAGGCCGCCCGGCTGCAAGGTTGTGTCGGGTAAATCGACCTCAAGCAGGGCAATTTTGTCCTCAAAGTTGGTCGCCCCTTCGGGCAGCGGCACGCCGCTTATCAGCACCTCGCCCACCACGCAGAAATTGGTGACGGGGCGCATCCAGCCGCACTGGGCTTGCCCGGCAGAATGTTCGGCTAAGAGTTGGTAACGGCCGTTTACCAGCGGCGTCTCCACATTGGTTTGGTGAGTAAAAGAGCGATCAGAGGGAACGGCCGTTTGCGGGGCCAATCCTGGCTGCGGCAGCGGCAACACGGTCTCACGCAACGAAAAAGACAGCCCAACCGCACTGCCCTCCCCGGCAAACAAAATTGGCAACTGCGTCTCCGGGCGAATTTGAGCAGGAACTTCCACACTGGTAAGCAGCGCCGTACCCACCTGCGCCCGCACCGATTGGGTCAGATCATGAGCTGGCGTGGTGAAAAAATCATGGCTGGTTACTGTTTGCCACGCCAAGTCGTCCAGCGGTGTAAACGGCGGCGCGACGGCGACCTGTAATTGCAAGGCTTGCGCTTCAGCCAGCAGTGGGCGTGGCCAGCTGTGGACATCCACCACCAGCTCTCCCGGCCGCCAGGCGACGGTGGGGTAATTGTTGTGCACGGCGTGCTGTCCGGTGGCCACGTCCGGCTCGCCCTCGTAATTGCGCCCTTTCCAACGCACAAAAATGTGCAGCGTTTCGCTGATCGGTGCAGCGGTTTGCCACACTAGGGTGGCCGCTGTGGCGGTTGGATCGCTGGGGTCTTCTGGCACAATGCCCACACCCACCAGCTGCATCGGCCCAAAATCGATCTGCACGGGGTCCACAGTAGACGGCCGTTCCAACACCAAAGGCGGCACCTACCGTATTAACCTGCTGCCAACAACCGTTCACGTCTACTTTGGTTCGGTGATTGGGGCCATGCCAGAC
>JBNKLQ010000303.1:0-6857 GCA_050292445.1 Promineifilaceae bacterium (SeqCode)
GCCCCAAATACAACGTTCGCCTCAAGGATGATAAACGGTACCCCTACATCAAAGTCCATTGGGCCGATCCGTATCCCAAAGTGACCGTTACCCGGCGCATGGAGCGGGACGGGTCCCGCTATTTTGGCCCGTACACTTCTGTGTGGGCCGTGCATCAAACGCTGGATATGCTGCGCAAAATCTTCCCCTACCTCACCTGCGACCGGGTGATTAATGGCCAAGACGAACGCGCTTGCCTCTACTACGACATCAAGCTGTGCAATGGCCCATGCATCGGTGCGGTGAATAAGCAGCAGTACCGCAACATGATTCAGTCGCTGATGGATTTTCTCAGTGGCAAATCGGAACACATTGTCAAAAATGTGCAGACCAAAATGCAAAAAGCGGCCGAAGATCTGAACTTCGAAAAAGCGGCCGAATTACGCGACCAGCTCAAAGCGATCAATATGGTCGTTTCCAAGCAGAAAGTGATCTCTGCGGCCAATGCTGACCAGGACGTTATTGCCTTTGCCCGTGAACAGGGAGACGCTTGCGTGCAAATCTTCTTCATTCGCTACGGCAAGCTGATCGGGCGGGAATATTTCATGCTGGAAGGCACCGAAGGCGAAAGCGATGAGGATGTGCTAAGCGAATTCATCACCCAATTTTACGATGATGCAGCCCACATCCCGCGTGAAGTGCTGCTGCCCAATCAGGTTTCCGAGGCAATGGTGATCGAGGAATGGCTGCGGCGCAAGCGCAGCACCAAGGTAACCATCCAGGTGCCGCATCGCGGCAAAAAGAAGGAGCTGGTAGAAATGGCCGCACGCAATGCCTCGGATACGCTGGGCACGCTGCGGCAGCAGTGGGCGGCCGACCGCTCCAAACATGTTACAGCGATGGCCGAACTGCATGAGGCGCTTAATTTGCCTGCCCCACCCGCCCGGATTGAATGTTATGACATCAGCCATACCCAGGGGGCGCAAACGGTGGCCTCGATGGTGGTTTTTGTGCAGGGTGCACCCAAGAAAAGCGACTATCGTCGCTTCAACGTGGTGACCGTGGGCAACGATGATTATGGTGCGATGAAAGAGGTACTTACGCGCCGCTTTGAACGCTACAAAGATTCTTTGGCGGGCGAACTGCACGATCCCAGCCAGATTGGTAAGCAGAAAAAGGAGACAGCCTGGTCGCTGCTGCCCGATCTTCTGCTTATCGATGGCGGCAAGGGGCAGCTGGCAATGGCGGTGGATGTGCTGCGTCAGTTTGGTTTGGAAAAAGAGGTGCCGCTGGCCGGGCTGGCCAAGCAGGAAGAAGAGCTTTTTGTGCCGGGTAAAGCCACTTCCATATTGCTGCCACGCCGCTCTGAAGGGCTCTATTTGGTGCAGCGGGTGCGCGATGAAGCCCACCGCTTTGCCAACACAGGCCACCGCAAGCGGCGGGCTAAGGCGGGGGTCGCTTCTATTTTGGACAGTGTGCCGGGCGTTGGTCCCAAGCGGCGCAAGCTGCTGCTGACCCACTTTGGCTCGCTGGACGATCTGCGCAAAGCAACAATGGAAGAGATTGCCTCGGTGCCGGGGATTCCGGTGGAAGTGGCCGAGGCAGTGAAGGCGCATTTAGCCTGAAAAAAGAGACTAGAGATTGGAGATTGTGTTGATCTCCAGTCCCTAGTCTCAATAGTTTACAGAGTTGAACAAGTCCTGAGTTTAAGGACCAGTTACTACAACCAGCTCGGGGCCGCTGCCGGATTCGCTACTGCTGAACAGGTTACGTCCAGCAGCGTCGGCCAACAGAGCCAGACTAAAGGTGCCGTCGCCATTGATGGTGCTGGTCACATCAATTTCTACCCAGGTACCACTGCTAATTGAGCCAGATCCATTGATTATGGTTCCAGGTGCTGGGGCATTGCTGTAGGTGATGCTGGCTTGGGACCAACTGTTATCAGCTACTTGTGCTACATCGAATGGTGCTACGGCCGTTGTCACGAAGACGCGTAGGGTAGCCGAAGCCACGGAGCCATCCAACCCGGCCACATTAAACTTCAGATAGCTGAGCATGTCTGGCGAATCGTCTGTACCCAGGACAGTAGCGCCACCATAATTGCTGGTCGGTCGATTGCTGAGCACGATAGCATCATCAGCAGTGCCAAAAGTGAAGGTGCTGCCACCGGGGCCAGGCGTGGGTGATGCAGTTGCGGTCGCTGTTGCGGTAGGCGTATTGGTCGGCGTTGGTGTATTTGTTGCTATTGGCGTCGGCGTTGCCCCCACAACAATCGTGGTATCGTTGTTGTCACCGGCTCCGGTTTCTACAGCGAGCAATATATCCCCAATATTGCTAGAATCAAGTGGTGGATCGAGAATTATTACGCTAAACCCTGGACAAGCATGTTCAAATCCAAACGGACCTCCTAAAACAGCACTGCCAAGAGTGCTGCCTGTTGATAAATTGCTGACAGTGACTTCAATCCCGACATCCCCTGTAACAAAAACAAAGTTATTTCCGGCAACGGCTTCTCCCTCAAACTGAATATCACAGCGAGGTGTTGGGGTGAAGGTTGGTGTCGGAGCGATAGGCGTGGGCGATGCGGTTGCGGTCGGTGTTGGGGTGGGGGGAACGGCCGTATTCGTTGGTGTTGGCGTGGGCGGAACCGGCGTATCTGTTGGTGTTGGTGTAGCGGTTGGACTTCCTCCACATGGAACTGTAAATGTGGCAGAAGCTGTCTCTCCATCAAGTCCCGAAAGCCCGCTCACCGTGTAAGCGCCATCTGCAAGTCCGTTGAACGCCCAGGCGAACTGGAAGCTTCCGCTGTGCTGGTTAGCTTGCAGAACGATTTGTGGAGAGCCTTCCCAACTCAACGTGACCGATTTGTCGGTTGGCCAGTTGTCGCCTAGTACATTGAATTGGACATCTGGTCCAGCGGCGCAACTGGGAATAAGGCTAAGAGAAGGTGTGACGCCACTACCAGCAATAGTGTCCACAATCAGTTCCGGCGGGTTAGCCCCTTCGCGACTTTGAGCGGCGATCAGCGATAGGTCTGTGGTGCTGAGCGCCATGCTGACGAGGCCATTTCCCGTGATGTAAGACGTCACATCTACGTCCACATAGCTGTCTGCTGTGGTGGCTCCAGAGCCGTTAATAGCGGCACCAATAGTTGGGGCATTGTTAAACGTGATGTCACCTTCACCCCAACTGTTGTCTGCTACCTCATGCGTGGTGAAGCCAGCCGACGATGAAGATAGGGTATACAGCCGCAGTGTGGCGTTAGTGACCGTGCCTGTGAGTCCCTGCACATCAAAGCGCAGGTAAGAATTTACGGTGGGTGATGCGTCCAGCCTCAGTTGGCTAGCGCCTCCGAAATTGCTGGTGGGTCGATTGGAAAGCACACTGGCATCCGCCACCGGGTTAAAAGTTGTAGAAACAGTTGATACCATCTGGCCGCAGCTGGTGTCGAAGCCTTCAAATTCAAGCAGGAGCCAGCCGGTGGAAAGGTTGTAGCCAATCAGGCGGAAGGTGCCGAATTGGGAGGTTTGGAAAATGCTGTTTGACCCAACACCCGTGCTGGCATTCCAAATAGGCAAACGCAGCGTACGTTCCAGGTCAATATGGGTTGCCAACTGATCTCGTATATCAGAAGAATTAATGGCTCCTGTGTCGGCGGCTATCCAATCGCCAATATGCAGAGCTTGGTCGGTGGGATCGACAGGTTTGATGTAGCCTCGGGGGATGTAGTTCTCTCCCCAGCCCAGAATGGGATTTAGGCTACCGCCGTCATTATGGTCACTGTAGTCAGTGCTATCACCCGGCCAGGCGAGGCTGTTAGCTAAAGTTGTTGCATTGGCAAGAATGCCTTGATTCCACACCAGCCAACCAAAGTTGCCAGGGCCCGAACCTGTGTACACACGGAAGACATCGCCAGGTTTGGCATTCAACAATGGGACATCATCATCGTGATCGATGAAGCTTTCATAGGTTGGTGGAGCAAGTGGGTAGGTGAAGTCTGCTGCATCGGGATATGAGTAGCTGCCGATTCCTGGTGCTGTGACGGAACGTACCCCCTCATGAATGCCAATGGGGAAGGCTGAGCAACCGGCAGTGGAGTTGTCTGGCAATTCACCCTCAATTAAAGGGAGTTGCCAGGCGTAGGTATCGGAGAAGCCGCCATCCATGCGTACCATAAGGCGACCGCCATAAAATGGGGTGCACGTTTCAGGTGTTGGGTTTTGCCAGTCGCAATTGCTCAAATCGCCGGGAATGGTGATTTGGTAAGCTGGCTCAACCCATTGGGATTGGCAGCTTCCGGGCAGGCAGCGCACCCCTGTGGCAACCCCGTCTGGGTCGTCTTGCCCGGTGACGCCAAAGGCCATTGCCCAATCAGTGAGTGCTGGGTCATAGCCTAATGGATTGCTGTCATCTGGGGTGAAGGCAATGGTGTCGAAGTAGAATATCCAGGGTGGCTGGGCACCGGAATCGGTGTCGAAGAGGGTAATTGGGATTGTTTGCCCGGCTGATTCTGGCCCGATGTAAGCGAGAGGGATGTCTACAGGATCCGTGTGATTGGAATTTTGGAGGAGGGTATTTACGGCCGTAATCTCCACCCCCCGTGAATCATGCGAACCTGGATTGTTGAGAATGTACAAATTACGGGCATTTACTTCGCTGGGCACACTATTGACATAATCTGGCGGCCCGGCCCAAATTTCATACCCGTTTTCTGAGGCACCGCTCAACGTTGTAACTTCTAAATACAGGTATCTGTCGCCTGTTCGAGCATCGACGAGGATGTTGGGCACGTCTGTGGTGAGATCGACCTCGAAGCTGTCAATAGTCGCCGGGATTGCTGGAACCAGGTTGCCGGGGGTATCCACAGTAGAAAATGGCACCTCTGCGCCAGGCGATAACCAGCGCATATCGGTGTTATGGTCCCCTGCATCGCGTACATTGTCACCGGTTTGCCCAATATAGCCAACGAGAGGTATTTTTTCGGCTCCACTTTCACCCTCGTAGTAATAGGCGAGTTCAAACAGCGTGCTGGTGTTGTAGGCTGGTGTGTACGTGCTGGGTGTGCCGCATGTCCCATCTCCGGGTGGATTCCCAACGCCACGGTGTTCATCAATACGGACAAACCAGTAAGGATTTACCATATTCAGGTCTAAATTTGGTGCCCCTGTAACGAGATTCAGCTCATCTGTTAACAGCAAACAAGGGTTTGTTTGATTAGAATAGCCGCCATTTATGCCACAGGTTTTACTGGCGAGTGCACTGAACCCATTGTTAATGGCTATATTGGAACGGGCAATATCAAAACTGTTGGCTGCTTGATTGATTGAATCTGGATCAAACAACTCCACGCGCACAATGTCTGACGGGTAATCTGCGGGAATGCGGATGCGGAATTGGTAGGTATAGTATCCAGGTGCGTAAGGGCTGTTTAAAGGTGAATAAGGGTCGCCGTAATCGATGCAAATGTTGGGGCCAAAAATAGCTTGGTTGGAAGTGGCGATACGGCCGTCTTCCATCGTTCGGCTTGTAATAATGCCCAATCCGGGAAATACAGGGTCAATAGGCGTACTGCTTTGGGGTGCTGGCGATGCAGCCTGTAATTGCCCGCTGCCTGAATAGACAGTTGCTGTTAAAAGAATAAAGAAACTTATGACCAGAAATGCTTTTTTCATCGAAATACCTCCATGCATAATATGCTATGTCGTTCGGTCATCTATACACAATGACGTTTTTTCGTTTTTCTAACAAAGTAAGCGTGTTGGTCGGATCGACAAGCATTGGCACAGTAGAGAAGCAACACCTGCAAGTGATTCGGATATTCATTTCATACCTTACTCACTTGCAGGAAAGAATACTCAACGGTGGTTAAGAAAGCACTTACAAAGAAGAAATTTCACGGGACCAATTACGGCCGTTTCATAAGCCGTTTATTCTGTTTTCATAAGTATTGGTAAGTAAAGCCGCTGCTTGGGAATGCTGATGTCGATGACGTGGCTTTGGCTGACGGAAAGGCCGGTGCTGTTAACGGCCGTTACCGTCACCGTCTTACTTCCTGTACTCTCCCAAATCAACGAAACCGTATTGCTGATCCCGCCTGTACTGGTGATTGTCTCCTGGTTGCTGATTTCCCAGGTGTAGGTAATGGGGGTAGTAGTAAAGCTGGGGCTGACGTCGGCAGTGAAATTGTAGCTGGTGTTGGTTTCTCCGGTGGTGGGGCCTGTAAGGGAAACGGCCGTAGGTGCCGCAGCCAATTGTCCACAGCTGGTATCAAATCCTACAAATTCAAGCAGGAGCCACTCTTCGAGGATGTTGTAGCCAAGCAGGCGGAAAATGGCGAATTGGGAGGTTTGGAAACGGCCGTTTGACCCCGTGCCTGTACTTGTATCCCAAACAGGTAAACGCAGCGTTCGTCCCAAGTCAATATGAGTTTGTAGTTGGGTTTGTACTGTAGAAGCAGTAACGCTGCCGCTACTGGCAGCTATCCAATCCCCAATGTGCAAGGCTTGATCTGTGGGATCACCAGGTTCGATGTAGCCGCGCACATTATAAGGGAAGCCAGAGCCGGGAACACCTGCACCACCGGGACAACCAGGTCCACTACATTGAGTATAGTCCATACTATCGCCAGGCCAAGTGAGGCTGTGTTCTAGCGTATTGGCATCCGCAGAAATACCTATGTTCCACACCAGCCAACTAAAATTGCCACTGCCAAAGCCGTTTTGCACGCGGAAAATATCGCCGGGCGTGGCATCAAGCAGCGGCACATCCTCCTGATGATCCAGGAAGCTGGCATAGTTTGGCGGGTTGGATGGGTAGCTAAAATCGCCCCCGTCTGGATACGGATTGCTGCCTGTGCCCGGCGCGGTGACGGAACGTGA
>JBNKLQ010000303.1:6867-7157 GCA_050292445.1 Promineifilaceae bacterium (SeqCode)
ACGTGAGGCTTCGTTTATGCCGATAGGGAAGGCAGTGCAGCCTAAGGTTGGGTCAATCGGTTCGCTTGCTAAGGCTGTGGACAGTTCCCAGGTATAGGTGTCAAAAATTCCGCCATCGTAACGGACCATGAGGCGACCCCCATAAAAGGGTGTGCAATTTTCGGCCGTGGAATTTTGCCAGTCACAGTTGCCCAAATCACCTGGAATGGTGATTTGGTAGGCTGGATTAACCCACTGGTTATCACACTCCCCTGGTGCACAACGGACATCTTCAGCCACGCCGTCTGGAT
>JBNKLQ010000304.1:0-6999 GCA_050292445.1 Promineifilaceae bacterium (SeqCode)
TTACCACCGTTTCCCGTGGTTTGGCGGGCTACGACGATGTGGCTGCCGAGACACGCCAACGCATTCTAGAAACGGCCGCAGACCTCGGCTACCAACCCAACCTCATCGCCCGCCGCCTGCAAAAGCGACGCACCGACACTTTGGGCTTCATCATGCCCACCTTTGGACCCCGCTTTTCTGACCCATTTTTTAGCGAATTTATCGCAGGCATCGGCAACGAAGCGGCTGACCATGCATATGACTTGCTCGTCTCCACGCACGCCCCAGAAAGCGAAAAGGAAAAGTTAGCATATGCTCGGGCCACCCAGCGCGGTTGGGTCGATGGCCTTATCGTGATTCGCACACGCGAAAATGATTCCCGCATCCTTCATCTGCATGAGCATAACTTTCCCTTTGTGGTCTTTGGCCGTACCAATGTTTCTTTTGAATATCCGTTTGTAGATGAGGACGGTGTGGC
Organism: Promineifilaceae bacterium (SeqCode); assembly: GCA_050292445.1. GTDB lineage: Bacteria > Chloroflexota > Anaerolineae > Promineifilales > Promineifilaceae > Leptofilum. The sequence goes on from JBNKLQ010000304.1 coordinate 458, forward strand.
CGGTATGCAGCTGCTGGTACAACACCTGGCCGATTTAGGCCATAAGCGCATAGGCTTTATCATGCCGCCTGCCGGGTTGATGTTTAGCCAATTTCGTTTGCAAGGATATTACGAAACAATGGCGGCCAACAATTTGCCCGTGGTGCCTGAGTGGATTGTGGAGGGAGACTTGACGCAGCGGAGCGGGGCAGAAGCTGCCAAACAGCTTTTGGCCGTAACGCCGCAAGTTACGGCCGTAATCTGCGGCAACGATCTCATGGCTTTGGGGGCCATCAACCAAATTCAACAAAATGGTCTCGCGGTTGGCCAAGACATTGCCGTAGCTGGCTTTGACGACATTCCTTCTTCAGCCTACGTCAATCCGCCACTCACCACCCTGCACCAACCCATCTACGAGATTGGTCGCCAAACCTGCGCCATGCTGATTGATCTTGTGAACGGCCGTACACCAGAAAACCAACACATCTTACTCACACCAACACTGATTGTCCGCGCATCTACTGTTTCGCCAAACATTTATTGACAGGTAGCTAGGTGATGGCGAAACAGTTAAACAGAAGCAAATAGTTATGTTTTCTGCCCATCAAAAAAGTTTGCTTCTGTACGAGCGGTTCTTCAATTTTATAAACAGCACAGCACGCATTCACAAAAAGGAGGTGACAGATTCTCAAACCCACCTTTGCCCAAACAGGCAACAAACAAACTATTCACAATTCTCACGTTAATCAATGGCCAACTGCCTACCGCAGTTCTAAGCGCCAAAAAATAGTCACAATACAAAGGAGAAGAAAATGAGAAAAATTCGATATTTAATCGCAGCGTTTATTCTGGTTGCTCTGGCCGTGACGGCCTGCACCCCGACAACGGTTGAAGTGACCCGAGTGGTGACGGAAACCGAAACCGTGACCGAGCAAGTAGAAGTTACGCGCATGGTGGAAGGCGAATCCGTCACCGAAACCATCGAAGTAACCCGCGTAGTTGAAGTGGAAGTGCCCTCCGAGCCCATGGAACAAACCGTGGTTGAATTCTGGACCACCGACAATGAAGAAGAACGGATTGCAGCCTATGAATCAGTAGCCGCCCGCTACATGGCCGAACATCCTGAAGTAGAAATTCGCATTGTGCCCATCGAAGAAGCTGGTGTCACCCAGCGTATCGCCACGGCGCAGGCTGCCAACCGGCTGCCTGACATCGTGCGCATGGGCGTGGAGCGCGTCGCCTCCTTTGCTGCTGACGGCATTTTGGACCAGGACGCCGCGATGGCCACCATCTCTGCCATTGGTGAAGATGATTTCCGCGCTGGCCCGCTGGCCATGGTGACCGATCCGTCCACCGGAAACTATGCCGCCATTCCTTACGACGGCTGGATTCAGGCCATCTGGTACCGCGAAGACATCTTTGATGCTGCCGGGTTGAATGCACCTATTGCCTGGGAAGACATTTCCGCCGCCTGTAACGCCTTGCCAGGCACGGAAAACTTGCTCTACGGCATGACAATCGGCACCGATCCTGGCCAGAACTATGGCCACCAAATCTTTGAGCAGGTGGCTATTTCCAACAACGCCTGGCCGTTTGATGCAGATGGTAACGTGACGATGAACACACCAGAGATGATCGACGCGCTTGAGTTCTATACCAGCCTACAAGATTGTTCAGCCCCAGGTCCGCAATACTGGCGCGGGGCGCGTGAAAGCTACGAGCTAGATCAATCCGGCATGTTGTTCTACAGCACCTACATCATGGATGACCTGGTAGATGGCTCTGGTTTGGACGGCGGTGGCAATTTAGAGATTGCTGTTGAAGATCTGTCTGGCAACACTGGCTTTGCCCCTGAAATGGTTGGCCCCAACGGCTCGGCCTCTTATGGTCAGCTAGTCACATTGGGCATCATGCAAGGGGCCGATCCAGTGGCCCAGGATGTGGTGGCTTACTTCTTAACGGAAGGCTACCAGGACATCTTGGCACTGGCTCCGTTTGGTAAGGTTCCTGTGCTAAAGAGCGCGGTAGATGGCTGGATGACCAGCAGTGACTACTTCCAATACTACGCTCCAGAGACGCTGGATCAGATTGCCAACGGGTACGAGTCGATGCAACGCTGGCTGTTCCGTCCTGACTATGATGCCGACCAACGCGCTGTGGTTGGTGACATCGAGGGTCGTTTGCTGATTCCGACGGTGATTAGCCAAATTGCTCTGGAAGGGACGATGACGCCAGAAACGGCCGCACAGTTCTTACAAGAACAAGTTGAGGGCATGTACTCGGATCGTCTTGGCGAATAAGCAAGATTAGAAGTTAAGAGAGGTGCAGTCTCCGGGCTGCACCTCTGCTTTTTAAGGAAAGGTTGTGATGGCTGCACTAACTGAAAAAAATGGGAAGGCTGCCGGTCGCCGCAAAAGCTGGCATGCTCAGGAAGCACGTCTGGCCTGGACATTAATCTCACCTACGGCCCTGATAGTTTTTGGTCTTGTGTTGTTCCCCGCCTTCTTTTCCATCTGGATTAGTTTTCGGGATGTGAGTTTGGGGAATTTAAATGATGTGTTTCATGCGCCGTTTGTGGGCTGGGACAACTACCGGGCGGTATTCAACGATTTTGCCTTTAAGTGGCAGGGATGGAACAGTTGGGGCGCGGCCGTTACCAGCGTGGTGTATACCTTTGCCGCCACAACCCTGACGGTACTTGTGGGACTTATTGCCTCGTTATTGTTGAATCGGCCGTTTCGCGGCCGAGGCCTGACGCGCGCTGTGTTCTTGTTCCCCTACGTGGCCCCAATTGTTAGCGTGGTGTTTGTCTGGCGCTGGCTGCTGGACCCACGGCCGTCTGGCGTGCTGAACGATATTTTGATGGGGCTGGGGATCATTGATTTACCACAGGCCTATTTATCCACGCGTGGGCTGGCGCTCGTTTTGGTCATCATTTTTGAAGCATGGCGCTACTTCCCCTTTGCCATGCTCATGATTTTGGCCCGGCTGCAAGCAGTAGACCGCACCTTGTATGAAGCTGCTGAAGTAGACGGGGCCAGCAACTGGCAGCAATTTCTGCATGTGACGTTACCGGAACTGCGCTACGTCATGGGTGCTATCTTTTTGCTGCGCCTCATGTGGACGTTCAACAAATTCGACGACATTTTTCTGCTCACCGGTGGCGGGTTTGGAACCAATGTGCTTCCCGTTTTGACCTATCAATTTAGCTTTAACCAGTTTAATTTTGGGCGTGGCGCGGCCACAGCAATGATCTTGCTGGTCATTTTGGTCACGTTTATGGCGTTTTACGTGGGCATTGTTATGCGCAATGTAGAAGAGGAATAAGAGGGAGAAGGTATCATGCAAGCACGTTCAGAAAACAATTCGTTTCTAACGCAGTTAAGCCGCCGGTTCACCTTAAGGGGTTTTATCTTTGCTATTGTGCTCACCTTTTTCCTGACGAGCATTTTGTTCCCGTTTTATTGGATGGTGTCCTCATCGTTCAAGACACGGGCAGAAATTGGCGGACGGGAACCAATTTACATACCCGGTGAATTGCGGCTGGAAGCATATGATGAGCTATTTAATCCAGATAATCCCAGCTACCAGCAGTTTGGCACAAATATTCGCAATACAGTGCTGGTGGCGGTGCCAACGGCCGTAATTGCTGTCATTCTTGCTGTACTGGGCTCTTATGCCATTGCCCGGCTGCGCTTTCGCGGCAAAAATTTGATGGTCAACGCCATTTTAGTAGTCTATCTTTTCCCTGGAATCCTGCTCATCATTCCCTTGTTTGCCATGCTGGCCCGCATTGGCGACACCATTGGCTTTGACGTGCAAGATAATTTGGGCGTGCTGGTCTTTACTTACCTGGCCCAAACGCTGCCGGTGGCTCTCTACATGCTCACTAACTACTTCCGCACCATTCCCACTGAAATTGAGCAAGCAGGTCTCATTGATGGGTGCAGCCGGATGGAGGTCATTTGGCGCATTACCCTGCCGTTGGCCATCCCTGCATTGGTTTCTGTGGCCATCTATACGTTGATGATTGCCTGGAATGAATTCCTCTATGCCTTTGTCTTTTTAAACAATAACGATTTGTTCACCATGCCGATTAAAATTAGCACCATTTGGAATGATCCGTCGCCACGCCCCAACGTAGTGATGGCGGCCTCTACCATTATGACGGTGCCGATCATGGTGCTTTTCCTGGCGCTGGAGCGCTATTTATCTGAAGGATTGTCGGCTGGCGGTGTAAAAGGATAAAACAGGGTGTGGGTGTGTTAAAATTGCACGCTGTCTGGTCGCTTCGTGGCTAGGACAATTTACTTTCAACATCATACAGAGGCAGTTTTCCCAGAATGACATCTTCCATCTTGAACCATCTGAATTTTTTGTATGGCACGGCTGAGGCACAGCAGACCTATGAAAAAGTTCAACAACTGCTTGCGTCGTATCGTCGCCGGTTACCAGAGCCAGAAACGGCCGTTTTCTCCGAACGTGATTCCGTATTGATCACCTATGGTGACCAGGTGCAAGCCCCCGGTGAAACACCACTGCAAACATTGGCTAAATTTTGCAGCGAAACGGTGAACGGCCGTATCCAAACCATTCACTTGCTCCCCTTCTACCCCTACTCTTCTGACGACGGCTTTTCCGTCATTGATTACAAAGCTGTTGATCCAGCACTGGGCAGTTGGGGCGATGTGGCGGCGGTTGGCGAAAAGTTCCAGCTCATGTTTGATGCCGTCATCAACCACATATCGGCCGAGAGCGACTGGTTCCAGGGCTATTTGCAAGATGACCCAGCTTACAAAGATTTTTTTGTGGCGGTGGAGCCAGATGTGGATTTAACGGCCGTTTTCCGCCCCCGCGCCCTTCCCCTGCTCACCCCATTCCAGACCAAATCGGGCACGCGCCACCTGTGGACCACCTTCAGCGCCGACCAGATTGATTTGAACTACGCCAATCCCGCTGTGCTGCTGGCTGTGCTGGACACGTTGCTGTTTTACATGGCCAAAGGGGCAACCTACATTCGTTTAGATGCCATCGGCTTTATGTGGAAGGAGCCAGGCACGCGCTGCCTAAACCTGCCCCAAACACACCGCATCATTCAGTTAATGCGTTCGATTTTGGACGAAGTCGCCCCCCAGGTAGCTCTCATCACGGAAACGAACATTCCGCACAAAGAGAATGTGGCTTATTTTGGCAACGGCCGTAACGAAGCCCAAATGGTGTACAACTTCTCCTTGCCACCGTTACTGCTGCACACATTCCACACCGGCAATGCCCAGCAACTTTCCGATTGGGTTAGCACGCTTTTGTTGCCGTCTGACCGTGTGACGTTCTTCAACTTTTGCGCCTCACACGACGGTATCGGCGTAACGCCAGCACGCGGCATCCTTAGCGAGGAAGCGATTGACGCGATGGCTGAGCGCGTGCAGGCGCTGGGTGGTTTTGTCTCCTACAAAGCCAATGGCGACGGCAGCCAAAGCGCCTATGAACTAAATATCAGCTATCTTAATGCGCTGGCCGTGCCCGAAACCGACGAACCAGATGATTTAATCGCCCGCCGCTTTTTGGCCTCGCAAGCAATCATGCTGGCGCTGCGCGGCGTGCCGGGCATCTACTTTCACAGCCTGTTTGGCTCGCAAAATTGGCGCGAAGGCGTGCAGCAAACCGGGCGTAATCGCAGCATCAACCGGGAAAAGCTTCAGCGCAGCCAATTGGAACATGAACTCCAGAGTGGTCTGCGCCAGCGCGTTTTTTCGGGCTATTGTCAACTGCTCCAGCTGCGTACGGCCGAAAAAGCGTTCCACCCCATCGGTGACCAGACCATCCTCAAGCTGCATCCCGCCATTTTTGCTGTTTTGCGCGGCTACCAGGGCACACAGACACTTTGTTTACATAACGTTTCACCTGACACAATTTCTGTTAAGCTGCCATTTAGCGGACTGGAACTGCTGACGAATACGGCCGTTTCCCACCGCATACACCTGGATCCATACCAGGTTGCCTGGATCAAACACTCATGAACATTGGCGTTATTTCCACCCGACTGGCTGGCACCGACGGCGTCTCACTGGAATCGGCCAAGCTGGTCACCATTGCCAAAAAATTTGGCCATAAAATTTTTTACTGCGCCGGTGAGCTTGACCCCAACCTGGAAGGCCTGGAAGATCCTCGGCTCCATTTTGAGGATGCCGCAGCTAAAGATTTGCACGACCGTGCGTTTGTGGCCAAGGAAACGGCCGTCTCCCTGCTGCCGGACATTCACCAAAGAGCGCAAGAACTGAAACGGCCGCTCCGCCAATTCCTAACCGAGAAAAACATTGAATACGTCATCATCCAGAACGCTTTTGCCATTCCCATGCAGCTGCCCCTGGCCCAGGCGCTAACTGAACTGATGGCCGAGTTGAAGCTGCCCGGCCTGGCCCACAACCACGATTTTTACTGGGAACGGCCTCGTTTTTTGGACAGTCACATCACCGACTTTCTAGATCAGTTTTTCCCGCCCGCCCTGCCAGGATTAGACCACGCCGTCATCAACTCATTGGCCCAAACGGTCCTCAAGCAGCGGC
>JBNKLQ010000305.1:0-6916 GCA_050292445.1 Promineifilaceae bacterium (SeqCode)
GTTTTGAACTCAAGGTCAGCTTGTTTATTTTGGCCATGAGCTTCGGCCATGTTTTTAAGGTAGCAACTTAGGTTAATTAAGCATCTGGGAAATTGACATCGAGCCATTCAAACTGGCATAAAGTTCAGGCTTCTTAGAGTAGATTCGCGAAATTAATTCACTCATGAAAGTGTCAAATTCGCTGAACATACTCAAGAAAATTCCTTTTGCAAGTACGTGTTTAAATTCTGATCTTTGGGATTTTTCAAGTCTGCGCATGGTAGAATAAACCTTATGAAAACCTTTGACTTGCTGTATGGGAGAAGAATTTTCTAGCTGCTTGTCCCCCTCTAATAAATCCTTTAACAATGTTTCCATAATGCTCTGTCGATAATCATAAGCCATTGGAATAAAAGCTTGGGCGCAAAATCGAACATCTTCCATACGCTGTATGAAAGTATCAATAACATCAGATATCAAAGTGTCACCGACGGAATCATCTTCTGGAGTAGATGGAAATTCTATACCTACCCTTTTTAATAAAGATTCATTAAAAACGATTTCAAAAGATTCAGGAATATTGTCTGGCATTTTGCCTCCAAGTTTCAGTAAATACTATTTTTCTTCGCAAAAATGGCTTTTTTATAACTGGCGAAAACTATCATCTCTATTTTATCACAACCTCTTTTTACAGCTAAAGTATAGGCTTTAATGCCCTATATTTGCTGACTAAAACAATCGAGCCCCACATATAGAACTTTTTTATCTTTTTGCCGTATTATCCCTTGAAACCAATTTTGTTTTTTCCAATTTCACACTTTTATGATCTTCGCGCCTACGGGCGCAAGATGGGCGTAGGATGGGTACACAGGAGATACGATGACTCAGCAACAACCCCAACCAACGGTAGAGGAAACCCGTCAGTCCACTCAAACAAAAACGCGGCGGTTGCCCGACGTGGCCACGGCCGAACGCGCTCTCAGCGACGTGAACACCAGCGTCGCCGTTTTGCGCACCGAAGCGGACCGGGCGCGTGGCCTGTTTGGCTTTGGCCGCCGCATTTTGGTGCCTCCGGATGAAATTCACGTGGTGGTTGGCGACGGCCGTCACAGCCTGACCCTCTCTAACGAACGCAAAGTGTTCGGCCAATCCGCCGATCGCCCTGCCAAATATTGGCTCAACCCAATCACCCAGGTGATCAAGCTCAAAACCATCAGCTTCACCGTGCCGATTCATGGCACAAACGATGGTGGTGTCGAGGCATTGGACAGCAGCAAAGTCAGCTTCCGGCTGTGGGCCCACGCTGTGGCCAAGCTCAACCCGGACAAGGCGGAAATTGCCGCCCAGCGTGTCGGTCTGGACACAAATGGCCTCATCTACACCATCACCAAGGTTGGCACGGCCGAATTGGTTGCCGCCGCCGCCACAATGAGCCTGGAAGAGATTATCGCCAACCGGCAGGAATTGGCCGCGATCGCGTTCCCCAAGGTAAACCAGATTTTGTCCGAGCTGGGTTACGACCTGGCGCTGCTCACCATCACCAGCCTGGACGGCGTTGCCTACACGAAGCTCATTGAGCAGGCCGAATCCCGCATCTCCAAAGAGACGGGCATTGCTACCAACAAAGAGCAGCTCGCCGAGCTAACCGACATGCAGGCCCGCGAGCAGGAAGAGGCCGAAATTCGCGCCCAAACCGAGAAAAAGCTGGCCGCCGAGCGGCTAGACGCCCAACGCGAGGTCGAAACAGCTACCATCAGCCAGCAAGAAGCGCTGGACGTGCGTCGCCACGAGATGCGCATTTTGCAGATTAGCCGTGAGAAAACGGCCGCTTCTGCTGCTAACGAAACTGAAATGGCCAAAGTGGCACTCAGCCAGCAGCTGGGCGAAGCGGAAGCCGAGAAAGCAGCCCATCTGGCCCAAATCGAAGCGGAACGGCAGGCTAAGCTGCGTGCCATCCAGCAAAAGCGGGAAGCGGAGATTAACCTGGCCAAAACCGAAGCGGAAGCGGCTCGATTGGCCGTGGCTCAGGCCAAAGAGATCACACGGATGGCTGAACTCACAGAAGCCGAAGCGTCTCGTCTGCGCCGCGAAGAGCTGGCTGAGGCGGAACGTGCCCGCGAGATTGCCTTGGTGGAGGCCAACAAAGAAGCCGAATCACTCAAGCTGGCTGCTGAAGCGGAAGCCCGCGCCGTGCAAATCAAAGTCGATGTGGAAACACAGTCTGAACTGGTGCGTGCCGAAGCGGAAGCCACCGCTACGGAAAAGCGTGCCCACGCCGCCAAAGTCCGGGCTGAAGCGACCAAAGCAGAAACGGCCGCAGCCGGTCTGGCCGAAGCCGAAGTAGACGCCGCCCGCGTGCAGGTTGCTGAGAAGCAGGTGTCCGTCACCCGCGCCGAAGGTCTGGCGCAGGCAGAGGTAGCTCAGGCCCAGGCCAAGGCGGAAGCTGACAAATTGCAGCGGCTCAAAACGGTAGAAATCGAGGCGCAGGAGAAATTGGCCACACTGTACGGCGAAGCACCCGTATTGGTCGATCTGGAACGGCTGCGCTTGCAGCTGACACACCAGGAACGCATCGCCACGATTCAGGCCGAAACGTCGCTCAAAGCGTTTGAAGCTATCGCCCCCAGTTTGAAGGTTCATATCTTTGGCAACGGCGGGCAAACGGGCCAGATTTTGGCCAACGTGATGGCCCTTTCACACGGACTAACACAGGTGGGCGAGGAAGTGCCACTGGTCGGCCGGATGCTGAATCCAGGCGAGAACGGGGTTGGCGAACCGTTGGTTTTGGCCAACTGGCTGCCCAAGCTCAGCCAATTTGGTCCGTACCTGCAACAGGTGCTAGCGGAACTGAATCCACGGATGCTGTCTAGCCTGAAGGTGGCCGACGTGGTGGAGCGGCTGGGGCCAGTGGTAGCTGGTGAGGAGTCATTGACACAGGCGCTAGGAAGCTTGAAGGCCGATGCCTCATTCCGTGTCATTGGCGATATGCCGGTGAGCCCGCTGCTGCGGCTGCTGGGCTTGGAACAAGGCGAAGTGGTGGAAGAAATTCCAGTTGGCTAATCTAATTCGCTAAAAATTTAACCGCAGAGTGCGCGGAGGATGCTGAGAATTTTTTGGCAAGCGCTGTACACTCTGCGGTTTTTTTGTTTGTGACATGCCCGCCTGCGCGTGTATCCATTTTTAGAATGAAATCCGTAGGTCGGATTGGCAATCCGACTTACATTTACTCAAAGTAGGGCCATTCGATGTCGTCCAGGCAGTTGGTGCTGGGCGACTGGTCTAGATTGGCCAGGAAGTCATCAGCGATGGTGATGGTACATTCCACGCTGCTGAGCAGGGAGTGGCCAAAGGGAGAGCCTTAGGTATTTTGGCTACCGTAAATTGAGACGAGTTGCTCTGAGGGACTGTACAACCTCAAAGCGGTTTTCCCGTATAATGGGCATATGCCCGACTCCTTGCTTAAAACGAAGCTATATGCCCCCCAAAAACGGCCGTATCTTGTCCCACGGCCACGCCTGATTGAACGGTTGAATCAAGGGCTTCATCTTGGGCACAAACTCACCCTCATCTCTGCCCCGGCTGGATTCGGCAAGACGACATTGGTCAGCGAGTGGCTTCAAGATTTGGACCAGGCAGCGTCCCCCATCGCTATCGCCTGGCTGTCATTAGATAATGAAGACAACGACCCTACCCGCTTTCTGGCCTACTTCATCGCGGCTTTACAAACAATTGTGCCCAATCTTGGCGAAGGAGTGTTGGCCGCGCTGCAATCTCCCCAACCGCCACCCATCGACTCAATACTGACCAACCTGCTCAATGAAATTGCGGCTGTGCCAGATAATGTTGTCCTTGTTCTGGACGATTACCATCTCATTGAAGCGAACCCAATTGACAAGGCGCTCGCCTTTCTGCTGCAACACTTGCCGCCGCAAAAGCACCTGGTTATCACCACCCGCGAGGACCCAAACCTCCCTCTGGCCCGATTCCGCGCCCGCAACCAGCTCACCGAACTGCGTGCCACTGATTTGCGATTTGCTTTGGCAGAAACGGCCGTATTTCTCAACCAGGTAATGGATCTGAACCTTTCCAGGGATGATATTGACGCTCTGGAAACCCGCACCGAAGGCTGGATTGCCGGTTTACAATTGGCGGCCCTCGCGCTGCAAGGACACCTAGCTCAGCAAGAAACGGCGCCCAGGCAACGTCACAAAGAGGCTGCCAGCTTCATCCAATCTTTCACCGGCAGCCACCATTTTGTGCTGGACTATCTGGTAGAAGAAGTTCTACACCAACTGCCCGCAAGTATTCAAAACTTTTTGCTGCGCACGTCTATCCTGGAGCGCATGTGTGGCCCTCTTTGCGATGCAGTTGTAGAGACAGAGGGGAATGCGGAAAGCAGCAGCCAGGAAATTTTGGAATATCTGGAACAAGCCAACCTGTTCATCGTGCCCTTAGACAACGAGCGGCGCTGGTACCGCTACCACCATCTCTTTGCTGAGCTGCTGCGGCAGCGCGTGCAGCAAAGGGAAAAGGTGAACGACTTACACATACGTGCCAGCCAATGGTACGAGGAAAACGATCTAGAGATTGAGGCGTTTCAGCATGCGGCGGCGGCTAACGACATTAAACGGGCGGAGCGCCTGATTGCGGGCAAGGGAATGCCGCTGCACTTTCGCGGGGCAATTACCCCTGTATTGAAGTGGCTGGCCTCACTGCCAACGGCCGTATTAAACACCAGACCCTCCTTGTGGGTCACTTATGCCTCGGCCCTGTCGATGACTGGCCAGGGAACGGCGACTGAAGAAAAGCTACAGGCAGCGGAAAAGGCACTGCAAGATGCAGAAGAAACGGATCAGACTCGCAATCTTATCGGTCATATCGCCGCCATACGCGCCTTGCTGGCCGCCAGTCAGTACGATACAGAAACCATCATCAGCCAATCAGAACGCGCTTTAGAATATTTACATCCTAACAATTTGCCTGTGCGCACGGCCACAACCTGGAAGCTGGGGCTGGCCTATCAGTATGAGGGAAATCGGGCTGCGGCCCGACAAGCGTTTGGGGAAGCCATCGCTAGCAGCCAGGCAACCGGAAACCTCATCATCAATGTAGCCGCCACCAGCGGCCTGGGCAACATACAAGAGGTAGATAATCAACTCCACCAAGCGGCCGAAAGCTACCGACGCGTCCTGCAACTGGTCGGGGCTACTGCACAGCATACGACCGTGGAGGCACATCGAGGTCTGGCCCGCATTCAGTACCAATGGAATGATCTGGATGCCGCCCAGGAACACGGGCAGAAAAGCGCCCAACTGGCACAGCAGTTCGAGAAAAGCGATACCTTTGTCGCCTGTAAACTATTTCTGGCTCGTCTGAAATTAGTCCAAGGTGACGTAGCCGGGGCAACCGCACAATTAGCCGAGTCTGCACAAGCAGCACGTCAGCATAACTTTGTGCGCGAATTATTGGAGATTACGGCCGTACAAATCGTTGCCTTGCTGCGGCAGGGAGATGTGGCAACAGCAGCCGACCTGGCTCAGACACATGACCTGCCGCTCAGCCAGGTGCGGGTGCATCTGGCTCAAGGGGAACCAGCTAAAGCGTTGGCGCTGCTGGTACCGGTACGTCAGCAGGCCGAGGCCAGAAAGTGGCCAGACGAACAGCTTAAGGTGATGGTTCTGCAAGCATTGGCTCTCCAGGCGCAGGGTGAAACAGATCAGGTCATGCAGCTTTTGGGTGACGCGTTGGCGCTGGCCGAACCGGGCGGCTTCATTCGCCTGTTTGTAGATGAAGGACAGCCGATGGCGCAGCTATTGTCTACAGCTTCTGCTCAAGGGATAAGGCCATCATACACGGAAAAGCTGTTGGCCGCATTCAAAGATGAGGAGAAAAACCAACCAGTCTCTCCGCCTGCCCAACCTCTCATTGAACCATTGAGCGAACGCGAAATAGAGGTTCTGCAATTGGTTGCCGAAGGTCTCTCTAATCATGAAATTGGCGAGCAGCTGTATCTCGCCTTGAACACCGTCAAAGGCCACAATCGGCGAATCTTTGCCAAGCTGCAAGTGCAAAGGCGCACGGAAGCAGTGGCGCGTGCGCGTGAACTGGGCCTGTTGTCATTGTAACGGCCGTTTCTCCACCAATCCCAACCCATCCTGACCCATTTTCCCATCGCAAAGGGCGCAAAGAACGCTAAGTTTTCTTTGTGCCTTCCCTCTGCGATCTCCGCGCTCTCTTCGGTTAACTAAAGCATCACCTCGTAAAACCCACAACAACACCCCAAACAACACTTTGGTGTCTACAAGCTAATACCACGTTGCTGCTATGCTACTTGTATGTTGAACGAGGGCCGGTTTGGAAACGGCCGTAACCAGGAACGCAGACATGGCAAACAAACACAACCCCAAAACCAATCCAGATAGACCAATGGTCTATCAAATCAGGATCAAAGGCCATCTGGATTGTCAGTGGACAGACTGGTTTGAGGGGCTAACTATCACGCTGGAAGACAACGGCGAAACGCTATTAACCGGCCCGGTGGCCGATCAATCTGCCTTACACGGCATCCTAAAAAAAACACGTGATTTAGGGCTGCCGCTGCTCTCGGTACTCTCTGTTGAACCTGACTAAATAAATCCACATGCTGTCAAAAAAGGGTTTACACCAATTAGTGTGCTCCTGTGATTTCTAATCACAAATGCCACCGCATAAAACTTGGACAATTTCAACTCTATCAAATATATCAATCAAAGGAAAGATGAAATGAATACGAACGCAAAACCCACAGGAATTTTAGAAGATGTAAGAATAAAACTTTCGGCTTTATGGGTCGCAATGATGTTGCTGTATATCTACGCCGACATTCTTTCACTCTTTCAGCCGGGTCTGCTAAATGAAATGATAGACGGATTTATGGGGCCCTTTCCAGTTACGCAAG
>JBNKLQ010000306.1:0-6791 GCA_050292445.1 Promineifilaceae bacterium (SeqCode)
GACAGCGTCATCAACAATCTAGCAATCGATAGTAATCTACAATTTTACAAGGCGGACACATTCCCCTTGATCCGGCCGGTGCATTGGCTGACCTCCCACTTTGCCGTGGGCGGATTTAGCCCATTGCAGCGGCTGAGCGGGATGCTCACGGCCCACATGACTCAAATTGCCCCGCGCAACGGCTTCCGCTGGCATCCTCATCGCGGGCTAGAGATTTTCACCTACGTTATTGATGGCGAGCTGTACCACGAAGATACGACTGGCGGCAAAGGAGCCATCACCGCCGGGGAAGTACAGCGCATGTTTTCTGGTAACTTCATCCAGCACCAGGAACTGAACCTGACGGATGAATTCACCCGCGTCATTCAAATCTGGTTTGTGGCTGATGTGGAACACATGGGGCTGCCACCACACTACGAACAAACCAAACTCAGCAGCATGACCACCCGCAGCCTGGGCGACGCTACCGTGCGGGACATCATCGGACCCAATGGCGCTACAGACGCCCATGTCTCTGCCCGCCTCACCAGCAGCATTTTGCCTGCGGGCGGCACCGCCACCATTGAGCTACCCCAGCCTGGGGAAGACCTGTTTTTGTACTTTGTAGATGGCAACGGCCGTTTCCAAACCAGCACCAGCCAACAAGAGATCGATATTTACGATGTCGTTTTAGCTACACCCGAGGCCGAAACGGCCGTCATCACCGCTGGCCCCCAAAAGCCCCTCAACTACCTCTCCTTTTACCTCAACCCTTTCATGCAAAACTAATCTCTCATCTCACCCCGACCCAAATAATCTGAGCACGTGAATTCCATCGCTGAGCATCTACTTCCCCATGAGTTAACAAACCCGACGGTACTATAAGATCGGCCGTTTGTAGACATCCATTTCAATACAAAATTTGCTAGTTAATTTGCAGTTATTTTATAGCCCTTTTATGGAACCGGCCCACCTGTTTGTGGTACCATGCCCAATCACATATTGCTTTGCAGTTAATTGAATGTTGGGAAAATTCTCCATTTTAAAGCAATTTCTTTCGTAAAAAACAGAAAACTCATGGGAGTGAAACGTATATTAAACACAGGGTTTCCAAAAATTTTAGGCATATGGTGCACAAATTATTTTGATCCTTTTTTGCGCTCCAATGAGCGCAAAAACTTAGCTTTAATGACAATGCAAAAGTCGAGTTAGTATTCGGTACTTATGCATATTCCTCATAAATCAGTTCAGCAGCCTAGATGGTATTTACTGCCATTAACAGGCACATCTACAACCGAACTTCAACAAAAATCGATCGTTCTAACGCGGTATATACAACAATACCCTAATGTTTCGTTGGGCCAGATTGCTTCTTTGCTAAGCCAGGAAGAAACGGAAAATGCCTTTCGCCAGGCTGCGCTGATCAGCGATGCATCTCATCTGACCAAACAGTTGACAGCCGATGAGATAAAAAACGCGGCCACCCAGGCCACCGTTAAAACGTCTCGCACTATTTTTATGTTTCCTGGCATTGGCGATCATTATTTACAAATGGGGCGTGGCCTGTATGACACAATTCCGTATTTCCGGGAGGTTGTTGACCAGTGTGATGCAGCGTTACGGCCGTTTCTCAATCAATCCTTAACAGAGCTTTTATACCCACCAGAAACAACAAAACAGCCCGAAACATCTACTTCGGGCCTGGACCTGGCTGCCATGTTGGGCAGAAAGCCCACAGCCAGCACCAATAATGAGCAAGAGGCCAAATTGCAGGAAACGGCCGTTGCCCACCCCCTCGTTTTCAGCATTGAATATGCGCTGGCTAAATTATTGCAGAAGTGGGGCATTGAACCAGATGGCCTCATTGGCTACAGTCTGGGTGAATACGTCGCCGCCACCATTGCCGGTGTGCTTACGTTAAAAGATGCGCTTACCCTGGTGGCTCGGCGCGCCCAACTGATTCAAGCGCTGCCCCCCGGCAAAATGCTCGCTGTCCCGCTTTCTCAGGAAGAGGTAGGACCTTATTTAAACCAACAAGTCTCCCTCTCCGCCCATAACGGCGACGCCCTAACCATTTTAGCTGGCGACACAGAAGCGATTCTTGCCGTTCAACAACAGTTACAAAAACAGCAAGTGGCCTGTCGCTTGCTGGCCACCACCCACGCCTTTCATTCCCACATGATGCAAGGCGCGGTGGCCGACTTAACAAAACTGGCCCAAACAATCACCTATGCTGCACCAGAAATACCTTATTTATCTAATGTGACTGGCACTTGGATTACAGCGAAACAAGCCACGGACCCAGCTTATTGGGCAAAGCATATGTGCCAACCTGTGCAATACTTTTCCATGCTGCGCAACTTGTTAGGGCACCATTATCATCTGATCGAAGTGGGCCCTGGGCAATCATTGGGGGCTTTTGTGAAGCAGCATCCTCAGTGTAAACCAGAACAATACACTTTAATCTACCCCACCATGAGATATTCCTATGATCATCAAGATGATCATAGGTTTTTGTTAACAACGATCCGTAAGTTATGGCTTTCCGGCGTCAATTTACAGTGGGAAACGATTCTGTCGAACGGTACAACTCATCATCCGGCAAATCAACTCCCCTCATTGCAGTTTTCACGCCCCCAAGACAATGCAACCTCTCAACAAGCCCTCCAACAAAAAGATCGTGGAGAAAAGCGACGGCAAAACAGACTGCGTCGTCGTGGTAGCAGATAAAGAAAAAGTTTAGCTAAAAACGGCCGTAGTTTGAGCACCTATTGGCCGGTTAAACAAAATTAATTAAACGTGTAAGGAGTAAAATAATTTGATACTGAAAAGGATCGGCGTCATCGGCGCGGGTGTCATGGGTATTGGTGTTGCCCAAGCCCTGGCCCAAACGCACCATGACGTGGTACTCATCGACATTTGTGACGATATTTTGGCCCAGGCAAAGGACCAAATTTATCAAAACATACGACTAAGCCGATTATTTAATCGCCCCCAAGAATCTGTTAAATCTCCAGACGAACTCATTTCCCAAATCACTTTCACAACCGATTACCAACAGCTGAAAAATGTTGATTTTGTCGTGGAAAACAGCACAGAAAAATGGCAGATCAAAAAAGAAATCTACCCTCAGCTAGATGCCATCTGCCCGCCTGAAGCTGTTTTTGCCGCCAACACCTCATGCATTTCCATTACGCGTATCGGCTCCGTCACCAACCGCGCCGACCGCATTGTGGGCATGCACTTCATGAATCCAGTCCCTATGAAGCCAACGGTCGAAGTTATTCGCGGTTACCACACCAGCGATGAAGCCCTGGGCATTGCCCAGCAGTTCCTGGCTGGGATGAATAAAGATTGCATCGTGGTCAATGACTCGCCCGGTTTTGTCTCCAACCGGGTGTTGATGCTCACCATCAACGAGGCCGCATTCTTGCTTCATGAAGGTGTCTCCAATGCCGAAGATGTGGACCAAATCTTCAAAAAATGTTTTGGTCACAAGATGGGGCCGCTAGAAACGGCCGATCTCATCGGCCTGGACACCATTCTTTACTCAATTGAAGTGCTGCACGAAAGCTTTGCTGACAGCAAATACCGTCCCTGCCCCCTGCTGCAAAAGATGGTAGATGCAGGTTTGTACGGCCGTAAAAGCGGCACCGGATTTTATTCTTACCAATAACCCCCCAAATCGTTTCAAAAAACGGAGGAAGTTACGTTTATGGAAGCAGAAATCAAGCAACAAATCCGCGCCTTTTTGGCCAAGCATTTTAAAAATTATGATCTTCAAGATGACGAGGACATCTTCTCTCTGGGCTTCGTCAACTCCCTCTTTGCCATGCAAATTGTGCTTTTTGTCGAGCAGCAAATGGGCGTCACCGTTGCCAATGAAGAATTGCAGCTCGACAACTTCCGCACCATCAACGCCATGACCAACCTCATCACGAGAAAGAGAGAACCCGCCGCATAACCCTTCCAACTGACATTCCCGAACAATTGGGAACCTGAAGTAAAGATACCGATACAGTCTTTCTGGGAGGTTTTATTATGCTTGAACAAACCCATCGTGAGATGGCCATCGCCGAAGCCAAAAAATTAAAAGCGCTCAAATGCGTAGTGTGGGATTTAGACAACACTGTCTGGGAAGGCGTGCTGCTGGAAGGCGACACGCTCAAACTGCGCCCGCAAGTAGTCCATATCATCAAAACATTGGATGAACGCGGCATCCTCAACGCCATTGCCAGCCGCAATGAGTATGAGCCAGCCATGGCCCAACTTAAAGAATTTGGCATTGCTGACTATTTCATCTACCCGCAAATCAACTGGAATGCCAAGTCACAATCCATTGAGCAAATTGCCGCCGACATCAACATCGGTGTTAACACGCTGGCTTTTGTAGACGATCAGCCCTTCGAGCGGGAGGAAGTCCAGTTTACACATCCCGAAGTGTTGTGTTTTGATGCGGCGGAATTGGATGAAATGTTAGACCATCCCCGCCTGACACCGCGCTTCATCACGCCTGAGTCCAGGCTGCGGCGCAAAATGTACCAAAGTGACATCCAGCGCAAGCAGGCCGAAGAAAATTTCAGTGGCCACAACGAAGCGTTTCTAAAAGATTTGAACATGGTGTTCACCATCAAAAAAGCTGGGGAAGAAGATTTGCAGCGAGCTGAAGAACTGACGATGCGCACCAACCAGCTCAACACCACCGGCTACACCTACTCCTACGAAGAACTCAACCAGCTGCGCCAATCCGACGACCACCTGCTGTTTGTTTCCAGCCTGGATGATCGTTACGGCACCTACGGCACCATTGGCCTGGCGCTGGTGGAAAAAGAGCCAACGTTCTGGACGGTGAAACTGCTATTGATGTCCTGTCGAGTCATGTCACGCGGCGTGGGCACCATCATGATGACCCACATCATGAACCTGGCCAAAGAGGCGGGCGTGCCGCTGCGGGCGCATTTTATCCCCAACGGCCGTAATCGCCTCATGTACATCACCTACAAATTTGGTGGCTTCAGTGAAATCGAAAATAAAGACAACCTGGTCATCTTTGAAAACGACCTGGAGGCGATTCAACCTTTCCCAGACTATGTGGACATTCGCGTTGTCTAATCAGATTCACCGCAGAGACGCAGAGAACGCAAAGCCATTCTCTGTAGGTTCTCAAAACTCCGCGCCCTTTGCGCCTCTGCGGTTTATTTCTTTATTTGATTAATAGAACGCTTATTGGTAACGGACAAAAATATGACACAGCCAAAACCCCACACGTTTGCCACCTTGGTGGATATGTTGCGCTTGCGCGCCAACAGCAGCCCAGACAAATCCTTATACATTTTTCTGGCCGATGGCGAAACAGATGAACGGCCGTTAACCTACGCCCAACTCGACCAACGCGCCCGCCAAATCGCCCTCCTCCTGCAAGAACAAGGCAGCGTCGGCGACCGCGCCTTGCTGCTTTACCCGCCAGGGCTGGACTACATCGCCGCCTTTTTTGGCTGTTTGTACGCAGGCTGGATTGCAGTGCCTTCCTACCCACCGCGCCGTAACCGGCACGACGCCCGCCTGCAAGCCATCATGGATGATGCCCAAGCTACCGTCGTCCTCACCGACAACGACACCTACCAGGACCGCCAATCGCGCCTCAAGCACATGCCCGATCTGGCAGAAATGCACTGGATTGCCGTCGATACGATTACCAATGACGCCGACGCCTGGCAAATGCCAAGCATCACCCCGCAAAACGTCGCTTTTTTGCAATACACTTCCGGCTCCACTGGGGAACCCAAAGGCGTCATGCTGTCGCACCACAATCTACTCAGCAATCTGGCTCTCATCTACAAAGGGTTTGAGCTGAGCGAACGCAGTCAGGGAGTCAGCTGGCTACCACCTTATCACGACATGGGCCTCATCGGCGGCATTTTGCAGCCAATTTACTGCCACGGCTGGACCGTGCTCATGTCTCCCTTTGCCTTCCTACAAAAGCCTGTTCGATGGCTGAATGCGCTGTCCAAATATGAAGCCACCATCAGCGGCGCGCCAAACTTTGCCTACCAGTTGTGTATCGACAATATCACGCCAGAGCAGCGTGAAGGGCTGGATTTAAGCCGCTGGACGCTGGCTTACAACGGCGCAGAACCGATTCGCCAGGAAACGCTGCTCGCCTTTGCCAAAACATTTGCCCCCAATGGCTTCAAATTGTCTTCATTTTATCCCTGCTACGGGCTGGCCGAAGCCACCCTGATTGTGACCGGTAGTGACAGAAGCAGCGAACCAGTTTACGGCCGTTTCCAAACCACCTCGCTAGAACAAAACCACGCCCAACCAACCGACGATGAGAATGACGGCCGTTTACTCGTCAGCAGCGGAACCCGCTTACTGGATGAACAACAGATCCGCATCGTCGATCCGCAAACACACACCGCCTGCACCGACGGCGAAATTGGCGAAATTTGGGTCAGCGGCAACAGTGTATCCCAAGGCTATTGGCAAAATCCTGTAGCCACCGCCCAAACCTTCCACACCAGAATCCCCGGAGACAAAACGCCCTACATGCGCACGGGCGATCTCGGCTTTTTGCAGGATGGCCAACTTTACGTCACCGGCCGCCTGAAAGAACTGCTCATCATTCGCGGCCGCAACCATTATCCGCAAGACATCGAAAAGACGGCCCAAGCCAGCCACGAAGCGCTCGCGCCAGACGCTGGCGCGGCCTTCACCATCGAAGTCGGTGGTGAAGAAAAGCTGTTCCTGGTGCACGAAGTCAAGCGCAGCCACCGGCGCACCGACATCGCCGAAGCGGCCCCCATTTTGCG
>JBNKLQ010000307.1:0-6684 GCA_050292445.1 Promineifilaceae bacterium (SeqCode)
CCTGAGGCAGTTCAGGAAAGCGGTCGTTTATTTCTGTCAGGGGAATAGAAAGTGCATTGGCGGCGTGAAGTGCAGCATAATCTTCAAGAGGGCGGACGTCAACGATAACGGCCGTTCCCGCATTCCCCTGCACCAGTCGCGTAATTAATAAAGCGACAATTGTCATGCCACCGGCAACGAGCGTGACCAGCAAGCCAAACAACGTCAGAAAGCGAAAAAACATGCCACGTCGGCCCCGCCAGTGGGCCTGCTCTGAAGATCGACGCAAATGGTCCGGCAGCTCCCAACCTTCACGTTCCCAGGGTGGCCCGCCGCGATAATTGCGCCAATTCTTGTCGCGCCAGTTTTTGTTAGGCTTCACGCGGGCACCTCGTCGTTAAATTTGTAGCCGATGCCATACACCGTGAGGATATAAATGGGGTTCGAGGGATCTGGCTCCAGCTTGCGCCGCAGATTTTTCACATGGGCATCGATGCTGCGCTCGTAGCTGTCCTGCGAGAAGCCGTGCAGCCGGTCCAGCAGCTGCTCCCGGCTCAGCGTCTGGCCGGGATGCTGGGCCAAAATCGCCAGCAAATTAAACTCGATGCGGGTAAGCTGCAACGTTTCCCCGGCACGGCTAACGCGATGGCCGTTGAGGTCAATTTCGATGTCGCCCGCCTGGACAAATTCGGTGGGAACCAGGCCGCCCCGTACGCGGCGCAGCACGGCACGCACGCGGGCCACCAGCTCACGGGGCGAAAATGGCTTGGTGATGTAATCATCCGCGCCCAACTCCAGACCAATCAGTCGATCGGTTTCGTCGATGCGCGCCGTGAGCATGATTATGGGCACGTCGGATTCGCGGCGCAGCGTACGGCAGACGTCCAGGCCGTCCAGCTCTGGCAGGTTGAGATCGAGCACCACCATGTCTGGTTTTTCGCTGCGGGCAATGGTGAGGGCGGTACGGCCGTCCCCAGCCGTCAGCACCGCATAACCGCTGCGCTCCAGATAATCGCGCGCCAGCTTTACAATCTTCGGTTCGTCGTCAACAACCAGGATGCGTTCGTTCATAAGCAAAGTGTGTCGGAAAAGTCCCAATCTGCCAAATTACCTGCTGGCAACGCCCTTGATTAAAAGCCACAAACCAAGCCCAAATTCGGCAATGAATCCCAGCGGATAGCTCACGTAGGTAATTGCGCTCAAATCTGGGAGCAGGAAATACTGAAGAAAAGTCAGCAGCCAGGTAACACAATGGATCATCAACACGATGCCCAAAATTTTGGGGAGGAAGCCCGACTTAAAAACCAAATAACCAAGCGGAAAGAGCCAGGCACCATAAAACAGCTGGGCAATCATAAATCCATTTTTGTGTAAATTTAGAAATAACAGTGCCAGTGCTTGCAGTTGCTCGACCTGGAATACGTTTAAGTAATCAGCGCCGCTCAAAAGCAGCTGGCTGCCAATCAGAAAAAGATCGCTAAAACTTTGGATGGCGACACCAGCCAGGTTTAATAACAAGAACAGCAAAGCAATGTTTTTATTGACCGGTTTTAGCAACGTGTACAAAGCCCAGGCTGCCAAAAGAAATAACACAGCCGCAAGCAGATCGCTCATAAAGCCAATACGAAATTGCCACTCAGAGGCCATCATATTTTGGGCGGTGACTGCGGCATCTCCGAATACAATAAGGCTAGACCGTCCAATCACATCGGCGAAGACGTGAATAACGATGTAAATAAGATACAGGAACCCTGCCAATCTTGCGGTTTTGTTGTTTGTATTCATTATGAACCCAACCTCATTTGTTAAAGCCAGCGGCGCACGGCCGTTTGGTAATCAAGGTATTCAACGCCAAACAATCCACGCAAATATTGCTCCTCGCGGGCGATGACACCCCAGCGTAAAACCAGATAAGCAGGCAGCAGCGCGATAAACAACCACCAACTGCTTACAGCAAACCCAACCCCTGCTTGAATGAGAAGAAATGCCAAATACATCGGATTGCGGCTGAAGCGATATGGCCCTGTTTTTATAATTTGGGTCGTAGGCTGATCTGGATTTACGGCCGTATCCAACCGCTTAAAGGTGCCATCAGCCCAAACCATCAAGCCTAAACTGCCGCTAATGAGGCTGAGACCCAGCAAGATGGTGCTCACGCTTCCGGTAAAGGAAAGCGGCCACAAAAGCTG
The DNA here is from genome assembly GCA_050292445.1 of Promineifilaceae bacterium (SeqCode). GTDB lineage: Bacteria > Chloroflexota > Anaerolineae > Promineifilales > Promineifilaceae > Leptofilum. The sequence goes on from JBNKLQ010000307.1 coordinate 2,169, forward strand.
CAGCAGCAGCCCCGTCACAATCGTGATTAAAAATAGCTGTGGCGGTTTTACAACCACGTTTACCCCAATTTGTTTTTGTTGTGTTACTTCCGTCATCATAATCGTTCCTTATTGTGCGCGCACTTGATTTGGCGCTACGATTTACTAATGTCAATAAATTTGCGTTTTTACCTAATTGCCGGGTTGTTTTTGACCCTTGTTTTACTGATCAGTTGTGAAACGGCCGTACCAACCGTACCCACCACATCATCAGCCAGCATCTTCGCCACCGCTACACCTACAGCCAAATCCGGGGTGGCTGTAACAGTGATCATGACGGTAACGAGCTCCCCCACGCCAACAGCAGGCAGCACAGCGATTCCCACGACACCCATGCCGCTGCCCACAGCAACACCACATCCCATGGCACCGTACACCATTGCTGGCCTGCGCCAGCGCAGCTATCCAGGCGGCACCATCGAGATCATCTCCTGGATGGCGGATACGGAATACTTTGATAAGTACGCCATCACCTATCCCAGCGATGGCTTAACTATCAGCGGTATTCTGCAAATCCCCAAAGGGGAAGGACCATTTCCGGTCATCATCCTGAACCACGGCTATCATGAGCGCCCGACTTACTTCTCGGGGGCAGGCACCTGGCAGCAGGCGGAATATTTGAACTACCGTGGCTACCTCACCATCGCGCCTGATTATCGCAGTTGGGGTGATTCAGACAGTGGCCCCAGCTTTTTTCATACGGGTCTGGTGGCCGATGTGTTGAATTTGCTTGCTTCCCTGCCATCCTTACCACAGGCAGATACCAGCCGAGTCGGCATGTGGGGGCACAGCATGGGCGGCGGGATTACGACCAAGGTTCTCACAGTAACCGATGCCGTGAAAGCCGCCGTTTTACACGCCCCCAACTCCGCCAACGACGCCGACCTCATTGCCCGCTGGGGTCCTGGCTGTGTACCTGACCAAGTAGAGGTTGTGGAATGCAATCCTGGCGAAGTCATCCCCGCTAACTTGCCTGAGGAACTTCTGAATGCCTATCTCGCCGCCACCAGCAACCCCGAAATGCTGCAACAAATCGCGCCAATCTATCATCTGGACTATGTGTCCGCGCCGGTGCAAATTCACATTGGCCTGGCCGATGGTGCCGAAGTGGAACAAACGCCACCGGATTGGGCACCCGCGCTCCATGAAGCGTTACTGGCCGCAGGCAAAGAAAGTACGCTTTTTACCTATCCAGATCAGGGGCATTTCTTCAACGGGCCAGACTGGAACGAGATGATGCGGCGCACGGCCGATTTTTTTGACGCCTATCTGTCAGGTGAATAGGGGCGGGTCTGAGACCCGCTCCCTACCGTAAATCACACCGTCATGACCGGTTCATCATCGTCATTGTCGTTCATCCATTTGGGGCTTTTTTCATGGCCAGGGCCATGATGCCCATGGGCATGATAATCATGCTTGTGATGATGCCCCCAGGGGCCATGTCCCCACGGCCCGCGTCCCCACGGTCCACCACGATGCTTCCAGCGACGGCCGAAAATCAGCCGCATGAAGAGCATCGCCAGCAGGAAAAAGAAGCCAATCTTGAAGAAGAGGGCAAAGATGCCCATGATGCCCAATGCGCCCCAGCCGAAGAAACGGCCGTGTCCATCATAATAAGGTGCAGCGGGCGGAACGGCCGTTTCCGCGCCTTCTTCACTGGATTCACTGGCCTGCGCCTGCAAACCAGCGGCGTACCCTTCATAATAAGCTGATCGACTGCGGCTGCTTAAACCACCAAACAAACCTATCAGCAGCAGGATAAGCAAACCAAACCCAAACATTCTACGAAACATCTGAATCTCCTTTTAGGTGCGACGCACTTTGGAAGTGCGTCGCACCTGTTAGCTCACTAAATTTCAATGCTGGCAGTATGCGCCACAATCTTGAAGAAATTGTGAACAGGTGAAGGAAAGCTGGTGAAGGAAGTGGTAGAATGGAGCGCGGGGTGAGTAAAAAGTTTTGTAATTTTTCGTGATGTATGAAACATGATACGTGACTAGAAGTAAAATCACGTTTCACGCATCACAAATCAGCTATTTGGAGGTTTTCATGTCTAAAATTCGTTGGGGATTGCTTTCGACAGCTAACATTAACCGGCGTCTGATTCCGGCCATTCGTGAATCGGCGCGGGGGGAGCTGGTGGCCGTGGCCAGCCGCAGCCAGACGTCGGCGCAGGCGTATGCAGATGAATGGGGGATTCCACAGGCGTTTGACAGCTATGAGGCAATGCTGGCCTCAGACGCAGTGGATGCGGTTTACATTAGCTTACCCAATCATCTACATGCGGAATGGTCGATTAAGGCAATGCAGCAAGGCAAGCATGTGCTGTGTGAAAAACCATTTGCCCTGACTTTGACCGAAGTGGATGAAATGATCGCCGTTTCTAAGCAAACTGGCTGCATTTTGATGGAAGCGTTCATGTACCGGCATCATCCCCAAACCAAAATTGTGGGGGAGATGGTGCGAAACGGCCGTCTTGGCCGCATCACCGTGGTGCGGGGAGTGTTTAACTTTGCCTTTGACACGCGCGAGAATATTCGGCTGGTGCCAGAATGGGGTGGCGGTGGTTTGTGGGATGTGGGTGTTTATCCGATCAGCATGGCCCAGTACATTATGGGTGGCCCGCCACAGCAAGTTTTTGGCAGTCAATGGATCGGCGAAAGCGGCGTAGATGAGGTGTTCTCTGGGCAAATGACCTACGCCGATGACAAAGTAGCTCAAATCAGCTGTTCATTTTGCACCCCCTTCCACACCTTTGTGGAAATCCTTGGCACCGAAGGACGGCTCACCATGAATCGGCCGTTTATAGGCCACAATGATGGCAACCGGCAGCTTATGTTTTATCCAAAAGATGGCGAGCCAGAAGAAATTGCTGTGCCGGAGAAATCACTCTACCTGGGTGAAGTTGAGGACATGCACGCGGCGATTTTGGACGGCCGTTCTCCTTACCTCACCCTAGCCGAAACACGCAACCACGTCAAAACCGCCCTGGCCCTGTACCAATCGGCTCAGACCGGCCAGGTTGTGATTCTTTAATTTACGGGACGCAGATGAACGCTGATAACAGAAATCAGCGTCATCTGCGTTTATCAGCGTCCTATTTCTCTGGGCAGCGTTGTTCGATGACGGTCACACCGTCATTAGTAAGGCTGAGGCGAATGTGATGGTGGACAGTACGGCCGTTCACCTCAAATATCCTCGGCACGCGGGCGGCATTCACGTAATAGATGCCGTCTCGCTCCAGATGCCAGGGACGCTGTCCGCCTCCTTTGACATGATGGTGCATGTGCCCGGCCACCACAGCCAGCACCGTTTTCCCCTGCTGTTGGGCAAAATCAACTGCTTCACGCAAATCGGAATCACCAAAGTCACCTGCTTCGGGCCAAAAATCATTGCCCCACATGGCATCTCGGCTGCTACCCAACCCTGTGGGACCATTGTGCGCCAAAAAGATAAGCCGCTGGCTAGGCGTCTCATCGACGAGTTGGCAAAGCCGTGCCGCCGATTCAGTCATCGTGCTAATGCCAAACTGGCGCTGGAGTTGGGGCTGACAGTGCAGCACAGAACCGCCCATGGCAAACGGCCGTGCCACAATCACCGCCACATCGTCACAGCCCGGCACCGGATGCGCCGAGTAACCGCCCACCTGCACCGGACCCAGCGCACCCTGCCACTGCCGCAGGCGACGAGGCTGTCCCCAGGCCAGCCAGCGGCGCAATCGCGGCCACTGCTTAATTTCAGCCAAAAGCTGCGGCGCAGTGAGCGTGTCATGGTTGCCGGGAATAATAAGGGCGGGTTTTTGCAGCCGGGCCATCTGCCGGGCTACGGCCAGCCCTTCATGATGCCAATAGTTGGCCAGATCGCCGGTGAACAACAGCAAATCATAATCAGATTGGTTGAACTGGGTAACGTCGTGCTGATTGAACTGGCAGTGAACGTCGCCGATGAGGGCAATATGGATGGGCTTGTGCATGAGGCGTAATTATGGCACAAGTTCTATTAAATAGTGGAATTTTTTTCACGCAAAGGCCGCAAAGGATTGAAAGATGCAAAGTTTTTCTTTCTTTCATCCCTTTGTCTCTTTGCGCCTTTGCGTCAAAGTTTTTTCTGAACGGCTTGCAGCAGTTGGTCGATGGACGGCCGATCGACCGGATCGCGGCTGGGGTGGGCCAGAAGGAGACGGCCGTTCCCCCCCACCACAAAATCCCCGCCCAATTGGTGCGTATCGCCCCGATTGCCCAGCGTTTGCCGCCCTTGCAGCCTGGCTTTGGCATAATAAAGCAGACTCCGAGGACTCCAGGCCCGCAGGGCAGAATGCTTCAGTCCATAAGCATGGTAGGCTGCCAATTCCTGATCAATCAAGAAAGGAAAAGGGGATTGGGTTTCTTGCAGCCAAACCTTGGACCAATACGCCGTGCCAAAAGAAATGGTGGCGATTTGCACATTGGCTGCCTGGAACTGTTCGTGATGGGCCACA
>JBNKLQ010000308.1:0-6679 GCA_050292445.1 Promineifilaceae bacterium (SeqCode)
GCCAACCCAGAATACGCCATCGCCACGCTGAAAGCCGCTGCCGTCAACGGGGCAGACAGCGTGGTGCTGTGCGATACGAATGGCGGCTCCCTGCCCTGGGAGATTGAGGAGATTATGGTGGAGGTTAAAACGGCCGTTGGCCCCAAAACCCAAATCGGCATCCACACCCATGATGACGGGGAATGTGGTGTGGCCAATTCGCTGGCCGGGGTGCGCGCCGGGGCGGTACAGGTGCAGGGCACCATCAACGGCTACGGCGAGCGCGTGGCCAACGCCAACCTGTGCAGCCTCATCCCCGATTTGCAGCTCAAAATGGGGTATGACTGCGTGCCGCCAGAAAAGCTGGCCACGCTCACCGAGCTTTCCCGCTACGTCGCCGAAGTGGCTAACCTGGATTTGGACGATCACCAGCCGTTTGTCGGAGCCAGCGCTTTTGCCCACAAGGGCGGCATCCACGTCGCTGCCATGCTCAAAAATCCGCTCAGCTACCAGCACATCGAGCCAGAACTGGTGGGCAACCGACAACGTTCCGTTGTTTCCGAGCTGTCCGGTCGGGGTAATCTGGTGGATAAGGCCCATCAGTTTGGCCTGAACACCGAAAGTTTGGATTTACGCAAAGTGTTGGAACAAATCAAGGTACTGGAATCGCAGGGCTTCACCTTTGAAGGGGCCGAAGCGTCGGTTGAGTTGATGCTGCGCCGCACCCATCCCGCCTACGTGCCGCCGTTTGAGGTAAGCGACTACTCCGTCAGCGTCAATCAGCGGCGCGGGCGCGGCTTGAATGCTGAAGCGATTGTCAAGGTACGTGTTGGCCCTAAACGGATGCACACCGTCGCCGAGGGCAACGGCCCGGTCAATGCCCTGGACGCGGCGCTGCGCAAAGCGCTGGTGGATGTCTATCCGCAGCTCAGCAGCATCAAGCTGGTGGATTACAAAGTCCGTATTTTGGACGGCGAAAATGCTACGGCCGCCACCACTCGTGTGCTCATCGACACGCGCCAGGGCAAGAAAAGCTGGAGTACCGTCGGGGCCAGCGCCAACATCATCGAGGCCAGCTGGCAGGCGCTGGCGGACAGTATGGAGTATGCGCTTCTGGGTAATTAAACCAAATTGTAGCCGCAGATTCTTTCCGCGAAAAAACCGCGCAGAAAGAATCTGCGGTTACAGCAACTGTTTTGTCATTGAACGGAGTGCAGCGCAGTGAAGAATCCCTCAATACTTTGCCAGGCAGAAATTCTGTCTTTCAGCAAGACATTTGGCCATTATTGGGCCTTTGGGATGCTTCACTTCGTTCAGCATGACAGGTGAAGGCAGCTTGTTTTGATTTTGTTAATAAATTACCGAATTACCCAATTACTGTTTACAATACGGGCATGACAAACCCGAATCAATCACCTGCTAAAACCAGTTTGCATGAGCAAATCGAGCAAATAAATGGCCTGCTGGCAACGCTGCGTCCCCGGCTGGTTGAGGCCGAAGCGGAGCTATCTGAGCGGCTGGCGGCGATTAGCGCCTTTGAGTTTAAGCTGCGCTCGCGCATTGCCAAGCTCACTGACAAGCTGGATAAGCTGGACGCCGAAATTGCCGAGCTAAAGCGCAAGATGCGCTGGTTGGGGGAGGGCTGGCAAACCGACCCTGAAAATGAAGCGGCAGCCTGGGCCGCAGGTGAGCGGGCAGCAGATTCGGGCGAGTACCGCTATCGGGAAACACCGCAAGAGCCCCGGCAAACGTTGGGCGAAGAAGAAAAGGTGTCGCTAAAGCAACTGTATCGTCAGCTAGCCCGTCGCTTTCATCCAGACATGGCCGTGGACGAGGCAGACCGGGAGTATCGCACACAGATGATGTGGGCGATCAATGCAGCCTACGCGGTGGGTGATTTGGAGAAGCTAGAGCAATTACTGCTAGAACCAGATGCGCCCCACACCATTGCCATCCAATCCGATGAGGAGCAGTTGGAACTGCTAACTCGGGAACTGACACGCGTGCAAAATCGGCTGCAAGAGATTGAGGATGAGTTAGCGCTGCTGGACAAGCACAAAAGCGCGGTGATGATGCGGCGGCAAGAAGAGGTGGCGCGCAAAGGGCGCGACTGGTTTGCCGAGGTGGAGGCACAGCTGCGTGAAGATATTGCCAAACGGCAGATTGAACGGGACATGTTGGAAGAGCAGTTGGCCAATATGGGGGATGAATTTGGAGAGGGAACGGCCGTTACCGATGAAGATTTCGCCGACCTCGTTTTTGATGCCACCCTGGAAGACGCTTTCGACAGCTCCGAAATCCCCGCCGAATTTAACCGCTTCATCGACCAGCGCCGCAGCAAGAACTATTTTGAAGAAGATTTTGATGACGATTATGACTTTGATTAGGAGGAACACAAAATATGATTAAGCAGTTTATGAATCGCTTTTCCCCCGTCCTACTCCTGATAACCTGCGTCCTACTCATCACCAATTTAATGGTTACCATCCGCTCGGATGCTCAAGCATCTACTGCTGGGGGAGGAGTACAAACTGGGCTGGTTCCCCGCTTTTTAGATTTTGACATTGGGGCAGCCACTGTTCGCAGTGGGGCAACACATCAAGGGGATGTTTCTGGCTCCCCAAGTCTGCCGCCATATGTCTTGTTACCCAACTCTGGATTTCCATTGACAACAGTAAATTTCACCGTCCCGCCTGATTTTGATATCGGCGGCGACTTTGAGGCAAGATTTGTTTTGAACGCGGCTCTTATAGACGACAACACACCTTGCTTTTTTGTTTTGCGCTCACAGCTTGTCGGTTACGGGCCAGATCATTCAGCAGCTTTGTTTAATCCTTATTGGGCGGGCGCTACCTCGACAAGCTACGAGTATATTCTTGAAGCGCCAAATTCCTCTATCCGGGCTGTGCCGCTTACTTTTCAAGCATCTAGTGGAAGTGCATTTCTCGCCTACCCAGGGGACGCTATGGCGCTAACTCTTTGGCGCGATGCTGACAACGTCAATGACACTTGTACCGCTAATATTACCATCAGAAGCATATCCTTGACATATCAAGGGTTAACCAGCTATCTGCCTTTTGTTCAACGATAAACCAGGACCCGGAGATAAAGGAACCGTGCACCCATCTGCCCAAAAAGTTGCTGCCGCCGCCCAAGATTTGGGGCTGGCGATTGAAATCAAAGAGTTTGAGCAAACCACCCGCTCGGCACAGGAAGCAGCCGAGGCCATTGGCTGCAATGTGGCCCAAATTGTAAAAAGCCTCTGCTTTACCGTGAACGATGAGCCAATCATGGCCCTGGTGTCTGGGGCGAACCAGCTGGACGAACGCAAACTGGCAGCACTGTGCGGTGTGGGACGCAAGAAGGTGCAGCGGGCCAGCGCCGACGACGTGAAGGCGGCCACCGGCTTCAGCATTGGCGGCGTGCCGCCGTTTGGCCATCTCACGCCGATGACCATTTTTGTGGACGAGGATTTGCGCCAATTTGGGATGGTGTGGGCAGCGGCTGGCACGCCACATACGGTGTTTGCCATCGAGCCTAATGAATTAGTGAATGGGTGTGGGGGAACGGCCGTTTCCCTCAAAAAAGAGTAGCGCAGAAAACATGGCCAAACGCATCACCTTTGCCGCACTCATCCTGCTTTCGTTTGTGAGCTTGTGGGGCGGCATCCAGTTTTATCGCCGCCAGATAGAAACGTTGCAAAGTCAAGGTACGGATGGCCCCCTGTTTATTGGCCTGATCATCCTGGGCATTTCGGTACTACTCATGCCCATCCATTTGCGCATGACCTGGGAAAAGTGGAGCGCATGGGGGCTGGTGCGCGAATATGCGGTGCGGTTTAGCCTCATTATCGGCACGCTGCTGGCCATTTTTCTGATTTTTGGGCTGATTGTTCTGCTCATTACCCTGCCCGAGCGGCTAGGACATGGTTATTTAATTCTTCCCTGGCTGACCGTGCTGGTGCCGCTGGGGCTGGTAATCATCGATTTGGCCAAGCAAAACATCAAGCGGACAGCAAAGAATTTTTTTGCAGGCTTTAGCTTGTACTTGTTTCGCATTTACGGTCTGCTGCTCATTCAATTTGTCACCATTCCCATTGCCTTTGTGCTGTTCCCGGCTGGCTTTTTTTTGCAACTGCTGAGCTTGGGGGATTTGATAGGGCGGTGGGGATTTAATGTGTATATATCGGAACGGCCGTTGCTCTGCGAATGGTTCAATTTGCTAGATGGCTGCACGCCGGGCCTGGTTTTACTGCATGTGGGGCACCTAATTCTGGCTTTATTAGCTGCCAAATTTGGCCCCACCCTATTTGACCGGGCCTCCGATTGGTACAAAAATAGCCTGGAAAAGATGTCCAGCTGGTTAGAACCAGCCTGACTTCTACGGCTCACAAATACATTCTAGAAATTTTTTAGGAAGGAAGAAGAATCATGGAAGCAAAAATTACATTACTTCCCGGCGACGGGATTGGGCCAGAAGTTGTGGCTGAAGCAGAAAAGGTACTTACGGCCGTTTCTCAAAAATTTGGCCACACCTTCACCACCCAAACCGGCCTGGCTGGCGGCATCGCCATTGACGAAACCGGTAACCCCCTGCCCGAAGAGACACTGGGGATGTGCCTGGAGGGCAGCGCCGTCCTGCTGGGCGCGGTTGGCGGGCCAAAATGGAGCGATCCGACAGCGAAGGTGCGGCCGGAGCAAGGACTGCTCAAGCTGCGCAAATCGCTGGGCGCGTTTGCCAACATTCGCCCCGTGCGCGTTTTCCCCGCCTTGGCAGAGGCCAGCCCGCTCAAAGCCGAACGGGTGCAAAACGTAGACATCGTTTTTGTGCGTGAGCTGACAGGCGGCATCTATTTTGGCACGCCGCAGGGGCGCGAAACGGTCGCCGAAGGGCGCAGCGGCCACGACACCATGCGCTACAACGAGATGGAAATCAAGCGCGTGCTGCGGGTGGCCTTCACCCTGGCAGAGCAGCGCAAAGCAGCCGGTGGCCGGGGCAAAGTTACCTCGGTGGACAAGGCGAACGTGCTGGCCTCGTCCCGCGTTTGGCGTGAGGTAGCGCATGAGGTAGCGGCAAAATACCCGGACATTGAGTACGAGGACGTGCTGGTGGACGCGATGGCCATGTACCTCATCAACCGCCCCGGTGATTTTGATGTGGTGGTGACAGGCAACATGTTTGGCGATATTTTGTCCGACGAAGCGTCGATGATCACCGGCTCGTTGGGGATGCTGCCGTCGGCTTCGCTGGGCGAAGCTGGCTCTGTGGGGCTGTATGAACCGATTCACGGCTCCGCGCCAGACATTGCCGGGCAGGGCATTGCCAATCCGCTGGCGACGATTTTGAGCACGGCAATGATGCTGCGCTCCAGCTTGGGTTTGGAAGCGGAAGCAAGTTTGGTGGAAACGGCCGTATCTCAAGTCCTGGCCGCTGGTCACCGCACGGCTGATATTGCTAAAGCGGGCGAAACCAAAGTCGGCACGCAGGAAATGGGCGATCTGGTGGTGGCGCATCTTTAATTTTGACGCAAAGAGCGCAAAGAAGTTAAAGACACCAAGACTTTTTTGCCTTTAACTTCTTTGCCCCTTTGCGCCTTTGCGTTAAAAATAGTTAACACCTCATGACGGAGCGCAAAAATCAGCATAGTGTCCAATCCTGAGACTAAAAAATGAACCTGGAAAAAGCAGTCCATTACATCCAATCACGCGGCAGTGAACAGGTGCAGGCACGCCTGCATTACATTCTTACCGGAGAACGGCCGTCTGCGGCCCAACTGGAATCCTTTTTCAGTGACCAGATGCCCAGCGGCGGTTTTCCTGACGTGATTGCCGACGAGTACGACAGCATCGGGGCGACTTGCTATGAGCTGGCCAGTGCCGAACAGATGGGGCTAGATGCTGATGAGCCAGTCGTGGCCAAAATGCTGCAATTTTTGCTTGATCGACAGCAGCCAAACGGCCGTTTTGGTGAGGATGAAGCCATGGCCGAATTTGCCACAGAATGGAACATGCCCGGCAATCTGCCAGCGGAACTGAGCCTGACAGCCGCGGCCGGATTTTGGTTGGCGCTTTTTGGCCAGCGCGATGCGGCTTTACGTGCCTCCCATTTTCTGTTGCAGCATCTAAACATTGTCGATGGTGAGTTAGAGACGTTTGAATACGGCCGTTGGCTGGCTGGCGCCCTGTGGTGGCAGTTTGGCCTGCACGGGTCCGCTGAAGTTGTGTTTGAAACGTTGCGCGAAGATGTGCTCAAAATGAACAACAGCAGCCGGGCACAACTGCTATCGGAGCTGCTGCTGGCAGGTGTACCCCGCGATCATTGGCTGGTGCAGGCAGCGGCCGCCCGCCTGGAAACCATGCAGGAAGAAGACGGCAGTTATTATGCTTATGCCAACATCGATGAATACACTACCCTGGAAGTGGTGCACGGCCTACTCCTGTTTTATGGTGGCCCGGACCGGTAAATTACCATCCTGCGCATTTACATTGTGCAAAGCTGGATGGACCAAACGGCCCCGGTCAGTGAGGGACTCAAAGAATTTTTCCCAGAAAACCCACCAGCCACCACCTGGATTGGCGTCTATGGTTTAGCCAGACCTGAATTTTTGATTGAGATTGAGAGAACAGCCGTAATAGAATAAATTGCCCAAACGTGATAATACAGTTATGTATTAAAAAATTTCATGAACGACAACTTATTT
>JBNKLQ010000309.1:0-6678 GCA_050292445.1 Promineifilaceae bacterium (SeqCode)
TCCGGTGCCGATGAAGGCGCGGCCCAACCGATTTTGCCAGATCATCCATCCGGCAGCCAGCAACGCCACAACGGCCGTTGCTAAACCAATGCCCTGGACCAGGTTAAACCCAACAAACAGGTCAGTTTCAATCAGGCTAAAGCCAACGAAGGCGACGACCAAAACCACGGTTGGCACCCACAGACGCTTTAGCAGCGCTTGCACCCGCTCTAAAATGACGCCATCTGTTTTGAGGCTGAGGAACAGCGCGCCATGCAGGGTGAACAGGGACAGAGTCACCAGGCCGCCCAGAAGCGCAAATGGATTCAGCAGGGTGAAAAAAGTACCAGTGTAGGTCATGGCGGCATCGATGGGGACGCCACGTACGATATTGCCAAAGGCGACGCCCCACAACAATGCTGGCAAAAAGCTGCCGATGAATACGGCCGTATCCCACGTCTTGCGCCAGGTTGGGTTCTGATCCTTGCTGCGGAACTCAAACGCCACGCCGCGCAGAATCAGGGCTAGCAAAATGAGGAACAGGGCCAGATAAAAGCCGCTGAAAAGCGTCGCATACCAGTTGGGGAAGGCAGCAAAGATAGCGCCTCCTGCTGTGAGCAGCCAAACTTCGTTTCCGTCCCAATGCGGGCCAATGGTGTTGATCACCACACGCCGTTCTTTATCATTCTTGGCCACAAATGGCAGCAAGATGCCAACACCGTAATCAAATCCTTCCAAGAAGAAAAACCCGGTAAATAAAACTGCGATCAATAAAAACCAAAGTGTGTTTAAATCAAATGACATTGTTTGTATCTCCTAAGTAAATCACGAAAAGTTGCTTAAAAACCTGAGCACAACCTGTGATTTACTTTCAGGAGAACAAAAAGCTCAAATAAGACGATTGTTTTTAAAGGACTTTTTGTTCTCCACTTATCCGATTAGGCCCTAGTGCCCATTCGCAAATAAAATATGGAATTGGCGAATGGGCTTAAAGTAGCCGTTCGGTACGAAATCGCTAAATTAATTCCGAACGGCTACTTAATAGGCAACCTCTAGCTTTCCACCATCTTGATCAGCCTGGGGCAGGGGGAGCAGTTCATCGCCGCCCCGGCCGGTTGTAGCGTATTTCCAAAGCAGGTAAAAGTCAGCAGCCATGAGTGCCCCGTATACGGCCGTAAACCCAATCAGAGAAATCCACAGATCGGTCACGGTTAGATTGGGCGAAAGACCCTCTTCGATGCGCATAAGTCCTTGCACAATCCACGGCTGCCGCCCCAATTCCGTCAGCATCCAGCCGGTTGAATTGGCGACGTAGGGCAAAATGACGGTAAACGGCAGCAGGGCCAGGAACCATCTCGATTTGGCTAACTTGCCACGCCACCAGAGGAAAAGGCCCACAATAGAGGTGAGGCTCATCAAAATACCAAAGCCAACCATCGCCCGGAAACTCCAGTAAGTCATCCAGATCATGGGCGGCACATAGTCGGCGTTGGGTCCGTATACATCGGCATACTGCTGCTGATAATAGGCATTCAGATCATTGATGCCCGGTACCATGCCCGAAAACTGGTCATAGGTCAGGAAGCTCAACAATGAGGGGATGCGAATGTTGATAATTGATGTGCGGCTTGCTTCATTCCCGATTTGGAAGAACGAGAGAGAAGCTGGTGATTCAGTTTGCCACAATCCTTCGGCAGCGGCTAGTTTCATGGGCTGCTTGTCAACCATAAATTGACCACTAAGGTGGCCAATCACCATCGTAAACATCACGGCCGCCAGACCAAAGATCAGGCCAATCCGCAATGAGCGTTCAAACATCAGCTTCTCATCGGCCGTTTTACGGCGCAGGAGACGGTAGGCGCTGATAGCGATGATAAAAAATCCGGCCGTGGTGAGCGCGCTAAAGACAACATGGGGGAATTGATAGTAGACGTTTGGGTTGTTGATAACCGCGCCAAAATCAATCATCTGGGCACGGCCGTTTACGATCTCATAGCCAACCGGATTTTGCATCCAGCTATTGGCAATCAAAATCCACAGGCTGGAGATGGTTGTGCCTAAAGCGACCATCCAGATAGTTACCAGATGGAGCTTCTTCGGCAGCTTGTCCCAACCAAAAATCCATAGGCCGATAAAGGTACTTTCGACGAAAAACGCCATCAAGGCTTCAATGGCCAGTGGGGCACCAAAAATATCGCCAACAAAGCGAGAATATTCTGACCAGGCCATCCCGAATTGAAACTCTTGCACAATGCCGGTGACGACCCCCATGGCAAAATTGATAAGAAACAACTTGCCCCAGAACTTTGTCATTCGTTTGTAGTTTTCGTCGCCGGTGCGAATGTACAGGGTCTGCATAATGGCGACGATTAATGACAGGCCAATTGTCAGCGGGACGAAAATAAAATGATATAGCGTTGTGATGGCAAACTGGAGCCGGGCCAGTTCAATGGTTTCCATAATTTTAAGCCTCCGTTTTTGGATATTTGCACACACATTAAAATTGGTAATGTGGCGCAAAAGTATAGTAAGCGACTCTCGTCGAATTAGTGACATTTGTCATATTGTTGAGTGACAAACTCCACAATTCAATTTAGGCAAACTTTTTTCCAGAGTAGGACGGTGAATTGAAGGGTAGGCAGGCGCAAATGACCTGGCCTGTAAATTAAAGAAAAATAAGAGGAAGGTGAGGGGAAGATGAGTTTGAGAGGTTTTTTTACACCATGAAAACGTTGCATACTATTGCAACATGTAGTAACTGGATGAGATTTTGTGTCCCCAAAATTGGCTATTTTGCTGCTAATATTGGCGATGAGATCAAAGGATTTTTTGATTTTGGTGCATTTTATCGGCAAAGTACGTGAGCAAATAGAAGTGCAACAGAAACGGCCGTTTCCCGTACAGTGTGCCAGGAGGTTGTAAGATGACAAACCATTGGCGAACTCGTGAAACTGATTTGTTTTTGGCTGCGATTGTTCTTGGCCTTTTAGCTGGAGGAATGGCATTTTGGTTATTCCGGTTCCGGTTATTCTTGGGAATTGTTGTTTTTCTAATTGTTTTTATCCTTGTGTATGATCGTACTCGACCCCACCACAAAACGATGGTGAAAATATTCTATGCTTCACTGGCTGATACGCACCAGGTGGTGCAGAATGTACTGGATGAGAAGGGTTTACCTTATAAGATGTTCGGTGATGACCGTTTTCTTGTAGAGGATGAAGTAGAAGTCAGAGTAAGTAAATTTCGTACCAATGGTGGGTTGACGGGAACGGCCGTCTCCCTCAAGCCCCAAAATCCCGAAAGCCAACAGATCATCTTCAGCCTGCGCCAAAAACTGGATGACGCTTTTCGCCCCCGTGGTTTGTAACTGATTTTTGCCACAGAGTACACAGAGATTGAAGAGAGGTTTTCTCTTTTGCCTCTGTGCCCTCTGTGGCTAATCCCGCCGGAAGCTGCGTGAAAAGTTCGTAGATTTCCCCTAAATTTCCCCTTTGCTCATGCTATGATACGGACATTGAGAACGGCCGTATCCCACCATCCGTTCCTTCACTTTGTATCTTGTTTGCAGGTGAAAACGTGTCTCAGTGTCATCTGCAAAAGTGAGTGCCAAACCATGTTCCGCAAATCCTTGCTTTGCCTGATGCTTTTGTTGGTATCGGTTCCCCTGTTTCTGGTAAAAAATGATGAGTCTCTTGTAACGGCCGCAACGGAAACGGCCGTCTGGCAAGCAACGTCCGGTCCTACCGGTGGCAGTGTTGCTTCTGTGGCCATCTCACCCAACTTTGCTCAAGACCAGATAGCGTATACGGCCGTACGCGGTCGTGGCGTGTATCGCTCTGAAGATGGCGGTTTTCACTGGCAGCCTGCCGGGCCAGACGGCTGGTACGTCAACGATCTGGTTCTGTCGCCTGACTTTGCTAATGACCAGACGTTGTTCGTTACAAATGGGCTGGGAACCACAACTCCCACTGTGCAGCGAAGCACGGATGGTGGCCTTACCTGGCAATCTGCCACATTTGCCGATCTTGTGACCCCGACCCGCTCCCTGGCCCTTTCGCCTAACTTTGCCAACGACCAAACCCTATACCTCATCACGAATGGTTTTGCCCATGTGTCTACAGATGGTGGCGTCAACTTTGCCGCAGCCACCGGTTGGTTTAGTACACACACAGTTGACGCAATGGCAATGGCCACGGATCAAGTTCTATTCGCCGCTGCGGCTGATGCTACTGAAGAAGGCATCTTCCGCTCGGAAAATGGTGGCACAAATTGGACCCTGATGCTTAGCGGTAGCTTTACGGCCGTTGCCACCTCCCCCGATTACCCAACAGACAATCTTATCCTGGCGTTGGACATTGCCGGGCAACTTTATCGCTCCGATGACGGCGGCACCACCTGGGCCACGCCTGCCCTGACCGTGAGCAGCGGTGGCACGGACACCATCGCCTTTTCCCCTACGTTTGTCTTTGACGCAGATGACCAAACCGACAGCCGAATCATGGTGGCCAGCAGTTTTGACGGCGGGCCTTACCTTTCTGACGATGGCGGCCTCACCTGGACGGCTTCGGACTGGTACGATTCGGCTGATGCGAACAACAATGGCCTGATTGGCGGCGCTGTTTTTGACCTGGCGCTGGCACCTAACCAGGATTGGTCTGGGACGGTGTTGGCTGCTACCAGCGTGGGTGTGGCCCGCTCAGCCTCCGGTGGCGACAATTGGCGGCAGGCAAATGAAGGCTTACCCGACCTGACCGTGCGGGCACTGGCCTCTGCTCCGGACGAACCAAATACCCTTTTGGCCGGAACCGCCTATTTTGAAAATCTCGTCTTCACTACCAGCAATCCCGGCGAATGGGACGGCAATCTGCAACTTTCTACCGACGGTGGCCGGACCTGGCGGGTGGTTTCAGAACAGCTGCAACAGGTTACGGCCGTTGCCTTCTCGCCCAATTTTGCCAATGATGAAACGGCTTTCGCTGCTGCGGGTACCGTCGGCCAGCATGGTTTTTATGATGGCGGCGTCTACCGCTCCACCGATAGCGGCCAAAACTGGGAAGAACGCCTGGCCAACCTGGTCGTCACCGATTTAATTGTTTCACCCAACTTTGCCTTGGACCAAACCGTGTGGGCAGCGGCCTGGACCACCAGCGGTAGCCTGGGCGTTTATCGTTCCACCAATGGCGGCGACACCTGGTCACCCCTTGCCCCCAGCGTTGCAGCCAGCGAGCTTGCGGTTTCACCAAACTTTGCCACTGATCAAACCTTACTGGCGGCCACATCAAGCGGCCTGCAAAAGTCCACGGACGGTGGATCCATATGGAATCCCGTGGGACCGGCTGAATTGGTAACGGCCGTTGCCATTTCCCCTCTCTACGGTGCCAGCCAAACAATCCTCATGGCCACAGAAGATGCCCTGCATCGTTCCACCGATGGTGGCACCAGTTGGGAGACGCTAGACATTGGCCTGCCCGCCACGCAGGACGGCGAATCGCTGCGCTTGAACCGCGTCAACTTTGCTGTGGATGGCTCATTGCTGGCCACTGGTTACTACGGCGCTCTGGCCGACACTGCTTTTGTGCGGCGCAGCAGCGATGGTGGTGCCACCTGGGTGGCCATCGGCACAGACCTTAATGGGCAGCGCATCCACGATTTACTGACGCAGCCAACCAACTCGTTTTTAGTGACTGCTTCCACGAATGTTGGATTGCAGCAGATCATCATTGAACAGGGAACGGCCGTTGAACCAGGCGTTTGGAGCAGCAATGGTCCACGCGGAGGCCGCGCCACCACCCTGGCCGTCTCGCCCGATTTTGCCAGCGATGGCATTGCGCTGGGTGGCGAGTGGATGGCCAATTTCCAGGGTGGGGCCATTGGCCTAGGCCCCCACAAATCCAGTGATTTTGGCCAGACGTGGCAGGCCATGCCAAGCGATAGTGCTTACAGCGATCCCGTTCTCGACTACGCTTTTTCACCTGATTTTGCCAGCGATGACACCGTTTTTGCCGCCACCTGGGGGGACGTGCTCAAATCTACTGATGCGGGCGAAACGTGGCAGGCCACCAGCGCGATGAATGGGTCGGTGCCTGGTTTCTTTTACCGGGTGGCAGCCGCGCCAGATTACGACAGCAGTGGCCTGGTGCTGGCCGGTACGGATTATTACAGCGAAAGCCTTTATGTCAGCCGGGATGGTGGCACTACCTGGGAAGCGTCACAGGCTGTGTCGGCGGCAGGAGGGATTGCCTTTTCCCCTAATTTTATAAATGACCAGACGGTCTTTGCCGCTGGGAGTGCCGGTGTGTCTAAATCGGAGAATACGGCCGTTTCCTGGACGCCTGTTCTATCAACTGTGGTGCGTTCATTAGCCATCTCGCCCAATTTTGCTACTGACCAGACCTTGTTTGCTGGGGAAGCCAATGTGCCGGATACGGCCGTTTTCTATCGCTCTGAAAATGGCGGCAGCAGCTGGATTAGCCGTACTATTGCCACCGATGTTAACTTCATCAATGCTCTGGCTGTTTCACCTGCTTTTGCCAGCGACCAGATGTTGTTTGCCGGTACCGACGCCGGTCTGTTCTGGTCCGAAAACGGTGGTGACATCTGGACGCCGGTGGTTGGATATGAGAACCAAAACATCCTGTCGCTGGCCATTTCCCCTGGATGGCCTGGTCACGCTGTCTTATTAGTCGGGTTAGATGAAGG
>JBNKLQ010000310.1:0-6636 GCA_050292445.1 Promineifilaceae bacterium (SeqCode)
AGTGGCAAGAGAGGCTGCTCAGAAGGCAGCTGCTGACAGCCAAAAGCGGCATTTTTGGTGGGGGTAGCGAGTCGCTGCTTGCTGGCGACAGGCTGTGTGTTGGGTGCTTTTGGGTCCCAAGCCATTCACGACGTGGCTAGAATAATGGCTGGGTAGGGTGGCAAAATCGCGCACTTCCAGCCACAGCTTGGGGATGCGGCTGGTGTTTTGCACGGTGAAGCGTTCTTCTAACGGCCGTCCCACCTGGGCGCGCCGCGTGCGGGTTACTCTGGACAGATGTACCCAGTTGATGTTGACCCAGGCCCAGGCAAAGGAGATGATAAGCAGCAAGCCCAGAAGGTAAGCTACGTTAAACAAAATTCCACGCCCGGTAATGAGGCCGCCAATCAGGGCCACAATTGCCAGCAAAATAACGGCCGTGCGTCTTTGCTGTCTGAATTTGATCATAGTGGGGCCTCTAATCTAGGATGTTGGCGCTTTTACTTGGCCACCGGGTACCGGCACTCTGTCTAGAATGTCTTGAACAATGCTGCCTGGCTCAATATCTTTGATACGAGCAGCCGGGCCGACAATGATGCGATGGCCTAGCGCGGCGTCGGCCAGCGCTTTCACATCATCTGGCAAAACGTAGTCGCGGCCGAACATGGCGGCCCGCGCCTGGCTCAGGCGGTATAGGGCCAGGGCACCGCGTGAACTGGACCCCAGGTAAACGTCGGGATGTTCACGGGTACGCCGGACGACCTCAACGATGTACTCTTTGACCAGGTTATCGATGTAGATTTCTTTAACGGCCGTTTGCACTGTTCGTAGTTCATCTACCGAAACTGCCTGCTCAATGGACTCGATGGGGTGCCGGAACTGCTGGCGGTCCAAAATATCCATTTCTTGCTCTTTGGTTGGATAACCCAGGCGAATGCGCAGCAAAAAGCGGTCTAGCTGGGCTTCAGGCAAGGGGAAGGTGCCTTCATACTCAATGGGGTTTTGCGTGGCCAGCACCATAAACGGCTCTTCTAGCGGGTAGGTCGTGCCGTCAACCGTCACCTGCTTTTCCTCCATCGCTTCCAGCAGGGCCGACTGGGTTTTGGGTGTGGCCCGGTTAATTTCATCTACCAGCACAATTTGAGCGTGGATAGGGCCTGGACGAAATTCAAATTCGCGATTTTTCTGATTAAAAACAGAAACGCCAGTCACGTCACTAGGAAGCATGTCTGGCGTGAATTGAATGCGTTGAAATTTACAGCCAACCGACTTGGAGAGCGATTTGGCCAGGACAGTTTTACCAACGCCGGGTACGTCTTCGATAAGGATATGTCCCTGGCACAACAGACCAAGTACGGTAAGCTGTACGGCCGAACGTTTACCGACGATTACTTTTTCTACATTTTCCACAATGCGGTTGGCAATTGCCTCAATTTCTGCCATTTAAGATGCTCCTTCATGAGTGAATTTTTGATTGCGGGTGCCATTGTATCATAAACTGTAATTTAGGTGGCAATACAGGGTCATTCGTTGGGGAATCGTTGAATTTGCGCACGCTTTTACCAAAGTGTCAATGGGCGTTATTTTACCCAGTCTGGGAAGAAAGGGGATGGTGGAAACGGCCGTTCTCATCGACTCATAACGTTGCCTGGCTTTGTTGCCTGTGCCGTTGCTGTTTGTATAATGCTTTCCCGGTGCACTATTGGACAAATGAATGAGGCAATTATGATTGAAAATTCCTGGAAGTATGGCAATCAATTTTTGGTTTGGGCAACGGCCGTTGTTGTGTTGTTGCTCGTGGGCTGCCGCAGCCTGTCGGCGGATCAATATGGTGACTCAATTGCTGGCTGCGACGGGCAAATTTATAGTGATCCGGCAGAATCCCCTTATGTGCTGCCTTTTGCAGTTGGCGAAACGTTTACGACCGGTTTAACCAACTGTTCCAGTTCATACCACGGCCCCGGCGAGCCAGACCAATACGCCTTTGATTTTGACATGCCCGTGGGTACACCCTTTACCGCCGCGCGGGCTGGAACGGTGTTTAAAGTTGTGGAAGATGCGCCCAGCAATGGCGGTGGTGCGGGCAACTACGTCATTATCGATCACCATGATGGCACTTACGGCCTCTATTATCATTCGCCTCGAGATGGTATTGATGTGGAAGTAGGAGATGAAGTTGTGCAGGGGGATGTGTTGGGCATTACTGGACGTTCTGGTCTGGCTGGGTACCCTCATTTACACTTTATTGTGGTGGAAGGCGATCCGGAGTTTCCTTATGATGGTTTGGCCATCTCCTTTAGCAATGCTTTGCCTGCCGATGTTGCTCTAAAAGGTAGAACGGAGTATGAGGCTGGTCCGCATTAGAATAAGTTAACTTCCCGCTTACGGCAGTGACATGATGGCATCAACTTCGGCCGCGTCGTTGTCGCCACCAAGCGGTGTGGTGATGCGCAGCCAACGATAATTGCCTGTTGGCGCAAAGGCGTCAACATCGATGGCTACGCCCGGCGAATTCCCCCCATACAGATCGGCAAAAGGTATAGGTTGGTTGTCTGGTTCGCTGCCAGCTCCGTAACCCGCCTGACCAATATTTGTATTGCTATCCAGAAGACCGTCGCCCCAATAAAAAACCTGCACCCACGGGCCGCTGTCGCTGCGCCCAATTTCCACAATGACCCAATCTAAATTTATCATCGTGGCCGGATTTTCATTCTCATAATAGACGAGATCGAAAGCAGTTTCAGCGCCACCATTAACGGTAATAGCGTTTGGTGCCCCCAAATCAACAATCAAGCTTTGGCCACAGCCAACAGCCGCATACGTGCCATTTGGACCACCAATGTTAGGTTCTCCGCCGGGGATGTTGCCGCTGCATGGCGGTGGACCAACTGTAGGTGTGGCTGTGGCGGTAGGCGTTGACGTTGGCGTAGGTATGGGGGTGTTCGTGGGTGGCACGGTGGCCGTGGCGGTAGGCGTTGCCGTTGACACTGCTGTTGGTGTAAATGTTGGTGGCAATGGTGGGACTGTTGCCGTTGATGGTGGCGTTGCTGTCGGTGGTGCTGGCGGCGGTGGCGGTGCTGGCGGAAGAGGTGTCCAGGTGGGCTGTGGTGTTGCTGTTGGCGGTACGGCCGTTGCCGTTGGTGGTACGGTGTTTGCTGGCGGCACAGGGGGCGCATTGGTTGCTGTAGCGGTTGCTGTGGCTACTGGCGTTGCCGATGGTGACGAGGTGGGGAACGGCGTGGGCGTATTGGGTTCTGACGTGGGCCGGGGTGTGTTGGTGGCTGTGGTGACAACGGCCGTTGGCAACGTTCTAGTTGGCGTCTCAACCACATCGGCGATTTGCACCGGATTATCTGGCACCGGGGGGGCAGACGAATTGATTTTATATGGCGTTGGGGTAAGGGAAAGTCCCAAACTGTCTTTTGTCGCTTGGATAATGATTTGGGCGCTGACGGGTGCAAATTGCGCGGATGATTGATCACGGCCGTAATCAGCCCTGTTTTCAGCCAGCATCTGGGCGTTAGTAATTTCTGTTGGCCACAGGCTCAAGGCCATGTAAGTGGAGGAATAAACGCAAAAGAGACTCATGACAAGTGCAAGCAGGGGCAATAGCCACAGCTTGCGGCGCTGGTCTTCGTTTTCTTCCCGTGTTGGCTTCATTGCTTAAACGGGCTCCTTGATAACGGCCGTTTCCGCAATCAACGGTAAGGTACAGGTAAAGGTGCTACCCACCCCTACTTTGCTTTCCATGGTGATGCTTCCTCCATGCAGTTCCAAAATTTCTCTGGTAATGTAGAGTCCCAGGCCAATGCCTCGTTCGTCGTAGTTCAAATCATTTCTGGCGCGGAAAAAGCGTTCAAAAATATATGGTTGGTCGCCATGGGCAATGCCTATCCCACTATCTGCCACGCGCAGATAGACATTTTCACTGTCATGGTGTGCAGTTACTTGAATGCTTCCCTTTTCGGCCGTATAGGTAAGCGCGTTTTCTAGTAAATTGGCTAGCGCCCAATGTAGGCGGTTGGCATCACAAGATACCGGCAGCGGTAGTTCTGGCAGCTGCACAGCAAAAAATATCTCTTTGGCTTCAATTTTGGGTTGCCATTCGTCGGCCAGTTCGCGTACAAAGGAAGTAAAAGAGATTTCTGCTTGCTTCAGGTGCAAGGTGCCTGCCTGAATTTCTGAAATGCTAATCATCTTCTGGATATGTTCTTCTAGTTCGTTGCTTCCTTTAGCAATTTTTTCCAAATAAGTGGCTTGGTCTTCTTGCAAATGCCCATTTGCCGAGCGCCTTAATAATTCGGTGTACAGCTTAACGACAGTCAGCGGGGTGCGCAGCTCATGAGACATGCTGGTGATAAAGTCATCTTTTAAATTTTCTGCCTCGGCGGCAAGGGTGACATCGCGCAAAACCATGACGGTGCCTGTATGGCTGCCGTCTGGGTTTTGTAAAAAGGCAGAGGAGGCGCTAAGAACACGGCCGTTTAGATTGTAACGCTGCGTGAGTTCATTCCCCTCTAAATGTACATGGGTTGAGGAAGTCGCTAATAACCTTTGCAAGGAGGCCTCTGAAAATTCCCCTGTTATCTCGGCGATCATTGTTTGTGCCGCCGGATTAGAATTGACGATGTTATTTTCATTGTCCAGCACAATGACACCGTCGGCGATGGATTGTAGGATCGCGGCCAGCTCGCTTTTTTGAGCCAAAAGCTGGCGGTTGCGTTTATCCAACCGTTCAGTCATCGTGTCGAAGGAGAGGGCCAGGGTGCCAATTTCATCATTTCGAAGAATGCCGGTACGTTGGTGTAGATTGCCTTCCGTCACGTCTGTGGTTACATCGACTAGCCGATTTAGCGGTCGGGCAATGCTGCGCGCTACCAGAAAACCAATCATGATCACTGAGACGGTGGCAATGGTGAAAACCAGGTTTAGCAAATTGCGGCTGGTGGCAGCGGCGTTGACAATGAAGTTGCTGGGCAGCGCCACGCTAAACAAACCAAATGATTCGTTGCGTAAACGCCAATCGCCAAAAGCAAGCTGATAATCTTGATTAAGCACTTCCAGCCGGCGCAGTGGTACATGCGTTTCGGCATTCTCAGCAACGACCTGGTAACGACTTGGCGATTCAGCTAAAAGGTTCAAAACCGTTGCATACTGGCTGGACGGTTCTTCTAGCAAATCAGAAATATTTTCTTGACCATTGCCCAACGTGGTGTCAATGATCTGTCCGTTTGCACTGTACAGGGTTACACGGGCCACAGCGTTTTCGGTCAGGCCAACGACCATTTTACGTACGGCCGTTCCCACCATCGCCGCGCCGACTACCTCATCATCCAACAAAACGGGGCCAACCGTAAACAGCATGTGGCCAGATGGTGTATCAACTAAAATGGCCCGCTTGTCGCCATACTGATCGACAAAGCCTGAAAGTACAAACTGCACGTCTTCAATTTGGGCGAAGTTGGTGTTGGCGAAGGTGGCCTCTGGGTCAGACTCTGTAGTTTGGTCCCAGGCGAATTGGGTACGGCCGTTTCTATCCAGTAAAACAACCGCATCCGTGGGGCTGTTGACGATAATTTGGGGGAGCAATAATTGGAGTTTCGGCACATCCTGAAGGGCTAAACTTTCCGGCACACCTTCGGTGAGAGCTACTTGGCGCAGGACAGCCAGGCGATCTTCTTCATACCCTACCATACTTTCCGCCACGACGCGGCCAGAATCCAGCAGCTGATTGTTGAAGCGCTCATGCAGGGTGCCTGTAACCAGACTCACCACAATAAACGCACCAATACCGGCAACGATTAAGGTTAGCAGTAGATATGGAAATACAATTTTTGAGCCAATCCCAGAAAAAAGTTTTTTCATCAGTGATCATTCTCTCATTTTGTGAACTTTCTCCCAGCTTGTTCTTTCCCCAAAGTCTTCTAAGAATGTACGATGTCCTCTTCTCAAACTCAATGGGATGAAGGTATTGTTTATGCTGCTATGTGTGTAGAAGCCGTGAATATGACGCCTACCAGACCTGTAGATATTGCTGGTATTCGACGGCCGTTTTTCCCGCAGTCGTGTTAGCGTCGGTATCCATCTTTCCCCAACGTTTGAAAAAACCGACGCGTAAATAAAAAAGCGCACAACCAAAAGGCCGCGCGCTTTTTTCATGTCTAAAATTTTGGGTTGGGTTTACGGCCGTATATGCCCATCCCCAATACAAACCCACTTGTATGTGGTTAGCTCTTCCAGCCCCATTGGGCCACGGGCGTGCAGCTTTTGGGTGCTCACGGCGACCTCTGCCCCCAGGCCAAACTGCCCGCCATCGTTGAACCGCGTGCTGGCATTCACGAAAACGGCCGAACTGTTCACCTCATTGACAAACTTGGTGGCGTTTTGCCAGTTGTTCGTCAGGATGCTGTCGCTGTGGTCCATGCTGTGAGCGTCAATGTGGTCGATGGCCTCGTCCAGTTCCATGATTTTCACACCCAGAATCAGGCCCATCCACTCTGTGCTGAAATCGTCTGGCCCGGCGGGCACCACTTTTGCCCCGTGCCCGTTTTGGCTCAAAATTTCCAGGGCGCGACCAGAAGGGCGCAGCTCCACCTTGTTTTGGGCCATCCGCTCCGCCACCTTGGGCAAAAACTCGTCGGCAATAGCCGGATGTAC
>JBNKLQ010000311.1:0-6555 GCA_050292445.1 Promineifilaceae bacterium (SeqCode)
AAACCCTTTATCATCTTGCAGCAGCCTTTCAGCGAATGGTAATTTGGGGACTCTACTATATTGGATCTTTGCCCCGACATGACTAGCTCTTACCATATTTACAATATGCCCCAATAAACCAAAACCCGTAATGTCCGTGCAAGCATTGGCCTGGTACTTAATCATCAATTCACAAGCTTTATGATTGAGCTGGCTCATGATTGAAATTGTCTGCTCGATTTCTGAATCCTCTAATTTTGTGTCATTGTGACCTTGATTCAACCATCTGATGGTATCGATCACGAGTCCGGTGCCGATTGGCTTGGTCAATATTAATTTGTCACCCACCTTTGCTTTGGCAATGGGAATCAACTTGCCGGCAACAGATGTTCCGGTGACGGCAAAGCCGACTAGTAGCTCCTCGCTCAACAGCGTGTGCCCACCCAATATTGAAACGCCAGCCTTACTTAGCGTCTCGGAAGCACCCTGCACGATGAGATTAACGTCACGCTTGATGTTTGGAGCAAGAGGCACCCCGAGGAAGCTTAGCGCATATTGTGGACAAGCGCCTTTTGCATAAATGTCACTAAGCGCATGGGCAGCGGCGATTTGACCAAAATGGTAGGGATCGTCAACAACCGGCGTGATGATATCGATACTTTGGACGAGCAGTGCCTGCCCAGATGAAAATACACCGGCATCGTCATAATCTGCCGAGTCAATCAATACATTGCTGTTCTGTTTATTACTGCCCCAAAGTTGCACGATCTGTTGGAGCCAATCGGAACTGACTTTCGCAGAGCAACCTCCGCGTTCACAAAAGTCCGTTAATCGTTTAGTTGGCATCATTGTATCCGATCATCTATATACTAATAATAAGGTAAGACAAGTAAATTATTTCTCAAATAAATGGTCGTGCTGATAAGTGTGGACACGAACCCTATTTTCTACTAATTGGCGGATTTTACCAGTTACGAGCCGTCCTTTATTTTGGTTTGTCTAAAGTATTCCCCTTACAAAAGATTTATAACCGCTTCTTGTTCCATTAACAACCATTCCCTATAATCTTCCTATGAGTTTTGCGATTGGTTCCATTGTAGGCAGCTACCGAATTGAAGAAAAACTCGGCCAGGGCGGGATGGCTACCGTCTACAAGGCGTACCACGAACGGTTGGATCGATACCGAGCGATCAAGGTGCTGCACGCTGTCTTCAAGGACGATGACAGCTTCTTGCGCCGTTTCACCCGTGAAGCACAGGTCGTGGCCAAGCTGGAACACAACAACATTGTGCCGGTGTACGATTTTGCCGAACATGAAGGGTATCCCTATCTGGTGATGCGCTTTGTAGAAGGGGAAACACTCAAGCAGCGGTTGAGCCAGGGCACGTTGTCTACTAAAGAAATCATTCGGGTGGCCAGCAACATTGCCAGCGGGCTAGATTATGCCCACAAGCAAGGCGTGCTGCACCGGGACATCAAACCATCGAACATTTTGCTCACCCAAGGGGGCGGCGTCTTCATTGCTGATTTCGGTCTGGCACGCATTACTCAGTCGGGTGAATCGACGATGTCTCAGGACATGATCATGGGCACGCCACAATATATTTCACCGGAGCAGGCCAAAGGGAATATGGATCTAGACGGCCGTACCGACATCTACTCCTTTGGCATCATGGTGTATGAAATGGTGACCGGGCAAGTGCCCTTTGCCTCCGACACTGGCTACTCCATTATCCACTCCCAAATTTTTGATCCGCCACCGCTGCCCAGCAGCCTCAACGATAAGATCAGTCCGGCCCTGGAAACAGTGCTGCTGAAAGTACTCAGCAAAGAGCCTGAAGAACGCTATGCCACCGCCGGGGAATTTGTAGCGGCGTTCAAGGAAGCGTTGCAGGATGCGCCAAGCAAAATTGGTCCCACTGGTGCCACTGTTTTACCAGATGCTACAGAAAAGAAGACGCAGGCGGCGGCCACGGCCGTTTTACCCCCAAAGCCTGACCCCACACCCCCACTACCCAATCTAGACGACGCGCCCAGCGTCATCAGCCAATCAACGCCATCGGAACAACCGAAAAAGTCACGGCCGTTTCTACTCATCGGCCTGGGCGTCATTCTGGGGATGATCATTCTGGCGGGCCTCATCTTTATGGTGCTGCGCAACCGGGATGTGCCCCGAAACAGCCCGCAAGCTGACAACATACCCAGCGACAATCCCCAGGCAGAAGACGTACCAGCAAATCCAGAAGTGTTTGAGCTGCCCCTCGTTGTGCGTCCGTTAGAAGTGGTTGAGCCGCTTTACCAAGAAAATCCAGAAAGCAGCGTGTTGGCCGCAGAACTGGCAGCCGCCTACCTGCGCGACGGCCGTAACGAAGATGCCCGCGCCGTGATTCAAGGCTTGGTGCAGCGTACGCGCCTGCCGCTGGGCATTCACGCTTTAGCCAATCGGCTGCTGGAACAGGGCCAGTACGAACTGGCCATCGTCGTGCTGGAAGAAGGGCTTGCCCGCTTCCGGCAGGATATCGAGATTCAGCAAGATTTAATGATGGCCTATTTGCTTAGCAACACATCTGCCCGACGTGTGGACGAATATCTGGGGCTTTTGCGGGAGGATGCCCACCATCCCACAACCATTGCCATTGGGGAAGCGTACATGCTGTTCGACAACGGCCGTACGGAAGAAGCGTTGCCCCGGCTAGACACCCCGGAAGCGATGGACGACGGCCGTTTCGCGGGTCATCTCCTGTTTGTAAGAGGCAAACTGCTGCGAGAACTCGACCAATCTGACGAAGCCCTGGCTACCTTTGAAGAAGCGTTGCGGCATGAACCACCCCCCTGGCTGGCTACCCGAATTGAAGAAAACATCGTAGAATTACGGCCGTAATTTTTACCAAATAACTACGGAACACAGAGTTATGCAGAGAAGCCACAGAGCGGTACAGAGGAACAACTGACTTCTCTCATTCTCTCTGCGAAACTTTGCTTACTCTGCGAATCTCTGCGTTGCGCTTTTATCTTCCAAAAGGAGCATCATGCGTACCCCAATTATTGCTGGAAACTGGAAAATGAATAAAACGGCCGAAGAAGCCGTTGCTTTTGTGCGTGAAATTCGTCATGGACTCAGCCAAATCAAAGGCGTCGATAAAGTTGTCTGCCCACCCTTTATCGCCCTGCCCGGCGTGTATGACGCCCTGCAAGCCACCGACATCGGCATCGGTGCGCAAAACATGCACTTTGCTGAAAGCGGCGCTTACACCGGCGAATGCGCCCCCAACATGCTCACCCCATTCTGCCAATACGTCATCCTGGGTCACTCCGAACGACGTGCCTACTTTGGCGAAACCGATGATGGCGTGAACAAAAAAGCCAAAGCCGCCCTGGCCCACGGCCTCACCCCCATCATTTGCGTAGGCGAAACGCTAGCGCAGAACGAAGCGGGTGAAACCCAGGCATTTGTCAGCGGACAGGTACGCGCTGCCCTGGAAGGGCTGACGGCCGAACAAGTAGCCGGTCTCATCATCGCTTACGAGCCAATTTGGGCGATTGGCACGGGCAAATCCGCCAGCGCCGCCCAGGCGGGCAGCATTATTGGCTTAAGCGTGCGCGGCCCCATCGCCGAGATGTTTGGCGAAGAAACGGCCCAAAAAGTGCGCATTCAATACGGGGGCAGCGTGAAAGAGCACAATATCGCCGAATACATGGCCCAACCAGACATCGACGGTGCCTTAGTGGGCGGTGCCAGCCTGAAAGCTGGCTTTGTGGAACTGGTAAAAAACGCGGTTAATTAATGGCAAAGCGGAAAATGGCAGTGACCAGCAAAGACGAAGCCATTGCGGAACTTGCGCATACCTGTGAGCACAAAGCATTGGCCATTTGGGCAGCCGACTGCGCCGAACGTGTCCTGCCATTTTTTGAAAACAACTATCCAAATGATGATCGTCCCCGGCAAGCAATTTCTGCCCTGCGCACGTGGGTAGATACCGGGATTTTTAAGATGGCCGATGTGCGCCAGGCTTCTTTGGCCGCTCATGCCGCTGCGCGTGACGTGGCCGAAGATGATGCTGCTCGTTCGGCGGCCCGGGCAGCTGGCCAGGCTATGGCCACGGCCCATGTTCCCAGCCATGCCATTGCCGCAGCCATCTATGCCGCAACCGCTGTACGCGATGCAGCGACAACAAATGCTGCCGCCGCCACAGATCAGGAACGCGAGTGGCAATATCGACATTTACTTGCATTAAGCAAAAAAGTGTCCATCTGAGAGTGTGTTATGAGTAATGCCCTGATGCCCTTCTTCTGGGTTGCCTTTGCAATGATCATTCTGCTGGTGATGCAGCGCTGGATTCACACCCATCTGCACGGCCTGTCACTGCTGCTCATGGGTCAGCCAGAGCGGGCCGTGATTTTATATGCCATTGTGCTCCTGCCAGGGGTGTTTTTGCATGAGCTCAGTCATTGGCTAGCGGCCACATTTTTAGGTGTGCGCACTGGCTCGTTTTCAGTCATCCCCAAAATGCAGCCGGATGGCACCGTACAGCTGGGCTATGTGGAATATTTCAAAGGGCGTACTCTAGGGCCGATTCGGGAGAGCATTATTGGCGGCGCGCCGTTGATTACGGGAACGGCCGTTATCCTCCTGATCGGTTTTCGTGTGTTTAGCGTCACAGAGCTGGCCGCTGCCATCCAGGTCGGCCAAATTGAAGCGCTTTCTGTCGCGCTGGGACAAGTGTTCCAAACGCCGGACTTTCTGCTTTGGCTTTACTTGCTTTTTGCCATCGCCAACGGCATGATGCCCAGTCGTTCTGATCGCCGCGCCTGGCCTGCTTTTCTATGGGTCATGGTCATCGCTGGGCTGGTGCTGTCGCTTTTAGGCTGGACGGGAATGCTCATCGACAGCCTGGCCGGACCGGCCGCAACCGTTTTTGGCTATCTAGGTTTGGCCTTGTCGATGGCGATTGGCGTCAACATCTTCTTTATGGCAATCATTGGTGCATTTGAAGGCATTGTCGGGCGAATTCGCGGCGTTTCCGTGGTTTACAGCTCCGTTGAGGCACCAAAAGGCACCAAAAACGTTTCGATTTAAGAGGCTAGCGAGTAGCGATTGCTGCTTCTCCAATCTCTACGTTCTTCATGATTTCCATCCTCATTACCGCTTACCGCGAACCTACGACCATTGGCCAGGCCATTGAGGCTTTTTTGCCCCAAATGCCGCTCGGCAGCGAGCTGCTGGTTGTTTGTCCCGATGCAGAAACAACGGCCGTTGTCCAGCAATACGCCCAAAAATTTCCCCAAATCCATCACATCCCTGAACCAGAACGACGCGGCAAACCGGCGGCGCTCAATTTGGGCTTGCAAGCCACTCAAGAAGACATCGTGGTCTTCAGCGATGGCGATGTCGTGGTTAGCAAGGAGGCATTGGCACCTTTGCTGGCACCATTTTCAGATGAGAAGGTGGGGGCGGTAACGGGACGGCCGTTTTCCAGCAGTCCTCGCCATACCATCTTGGGGTATTGGTCTCATTTACTGGTAGAAGGTGCCCACCAAACCCGGCAAAAGCGGGATGCCGCTGGCGATTTTCTTCTTTGCTCCGGCTACCTGTTTGCTGCCCGTCGTGCCCTCATGCCCCCCATTCCCGAAGACGCCCTGGCGGAAGATGCTGTCATCTCGCACCGCATTGCTGAAAAAGGATTCAAAATTGGGTATGCGCCGGAAGCGGCCGTTTCCGTAAAATACCCGACAACCTACACCGACTGGCTGCGCCAAAAGGTGCGCTCCGCTGGTGGCTACGCGCAAGACTACGTGCGCCGCTCCCCTTTCACTATGCGCTCACCCAGGTTGGAAGCCCAACAAGGCACGCTGCTGGCGCTAAAATTTGCCCGCACCCCTCGCGAGTTTTGGTGGACGCTGCGCTTGTTTGCTGCCCGAATTCATCTGTGGTTGTTGGTTTTTTGGCAGGTACGCGTACGGAAACGGCCGTTAACCACCCTCTGGCAGCGCGTCGAAAGCACCAAATAACCTTTCAGTCAAAGAATTTCAATCACCCCCCGATTGCCATCTACCTGCACCCGTTGACCGGTTTGCAAGGTGCTGGTTGCCTCACGCACGCCCACAACGGCCGGGATGCCATATTCTCGCGCCACCACAGAGCCGTGTGTTAGGCTGCCGCCCACCTCCATGATCAGACCGCCAGCATTGATGAACAGCGGTGTCCAACCGGGATCGGTAAAAGGTGCGACCAAAATCTCTCCAGGGTTGAGGGCTTCTGTTTGTGGATCATGAACGACGCGAACAATGCCCTCGATGACGCCGGGGGAGACTGGATTGCCCAGCAGCGCGCCGGGCGGAGCATTCTCCACATGATACTGGACCACCGGCGACTCGCCATCGCTGGTGACCACCAGCGGCGGGGTAAGTTTTTGATAGTGGGCCAGATCAGCCCGGCGTTGGGGAATTACGGCCGTAATCCTCTCACCCTCCTCCTCCCAAAGCGCCAAAAGCTCTTCCCAAGTCAAAAACCAGATGTCATCAGGGCAGGCAAGTTTGCCATTGGCGGTCAGCACAGAGGCATTTTGCAGCAAAATT
>JBNKLQ010000312.1:0-6540 GCA_050292445.1 Promineifilaceae bacterium (SeqCode)
GTAGGGGCGACCCGGCGGGTCGCCCTTACGCTGTATCCTTTTATTGAGTTGGCTGGATTATAGCGGCGTCCCCTGTTTGGCGCAGGTTGTCATTATTTGCTCCAGGCCAGCCAAACAAACCACTCTTGTCTTGCTGAGCCCCCCTCCGAAGCATCCCTAAAACGCAGCCACTGTCATCACTTTCCCCCTCGACAAGAATTTAGCCCAATGTGGTTCAGAAAGACAAGCAATAGTCATTCAGAGGGTATGGTAAAGAGGGATTGCAGTTCAACGGCCGTTTTCCTTTCCACATTCTCAAAAATAATCGTCAACGGTTGGTCATAGACAATGAAGCTTTCATCGGCGCGACCCAGATTGATGCCTGGCTGTTCGTCCAAATACGCCTGGATCAGTGACGGTGACTGCAAATTGGGCCAGCCGAAGGTATCCGGGCGCAGCTGCCAGCCAAACAGCGTGGGGTACCGTCCAGCCACAAAAACTGGCTCATACCCCAGCGCACCAGAGAAAAGTAGTTCATGATACTGGCTGGAGATTGGATACCGTTCCGGCAGGCGCGGCACCGTGCCATAAATCCGGTTGGACAAAATCGTCACGTAATCGGCCTCGGCCAACAATGCCAAATTCTCGGCCAACTTTGCTGCATCGTCGGCGGCATCCGCCCCGGTTAGCCAGGTCAGTTCCGCGTTGGGATACTCTGACCGGCGGCGCGGTTCGCCATTAATGATCATCGTGCTGGGCAGTGAGTCATCCCATTGCTCGCTGAGGACCAGCGACCCTTGTGGCGCGTTGGCAAAAATCCACTTGGAAGCAGCCACCCAAGGGTGCGGCTGTGGATAGATGTTGACAAAGCTGAGGGCGTAGAGGGTGGTGCTGAGCAGGACGGCCGTTCCTACACTCCACTTCAACCAATTTTGCCGCCAGCTAAACAGCCACGCCGCCGCCCACAGCATCAAAAACGGCGTCATCGGCTGCAAGTAGCGCATGAACTTCACAAAAAAGCCACCCGTGGTGAGGAAAAAGGGGATCACCCAGGCAAGGAGGAGGAGATTGGAAATTGGAGATTGGAGATTGAAACCCTTGAATCTCCAATCTCGCAGCCGCAGGCTGCTAATTTCTAGTTTCTTTAATTCCCGCCAGATCACCCAGCCAACCCCACCAAACGCCAACAGCCCTAGCGGCCAACCCATGCCCCAACGGAGCTGCATCTCGATAAAGTAGAGGTAAGGCAAGGTGTCGCTGTATTGCCGCGTGAAGGCCACATCACCATCGCCGCGCACCATGCCGCCCTGCGTGACAATATTTTCCAGATAGCAAGACCCCCAATTTACGGCGGGAATGGTGACCGGTCCAATCTGCGTCGCAGGTGTATTTACCTCACAGCTGAAATCAAGCACGGCAAACGGGTTGGTGAGGAAAAAAGTGAGGGCGATGGTAAAAACGGCCGTTCCCAACCACCACGCCCCACGTGCATTCAACCACCACACAGCCAACAGCAACGGTACCAAAAGCAAAACGGCCGAAAACTTTGAGCCAATCGCCAGACCGATGAAGATAGAAGCCAGTATCCAGTTTATCAGTTTTCGGTAATCAGTAATCAGTAAACGGTGCCCGGTATTTTTGCTCTCCCTTTCTCTTTTTCCTCTATGTTCTCTGTGGCCATCTTCTACCGCCAACACCAAAAAGAGAATCGCGGCAACGGTGAAGCAAGTCTGGTACGGATCAGAGATGAAAAAGTGACTAAGCTGAATGTGCATGACGTTGACGGCCAGGAAAGCCGCCGCCAGCAAGCCAACCTTGGGCGAAAACAACCGTTTGCCTAACAGGAAAATTAGCCAGACGGTACCAACATCGATCAAGCCGGTAAGTGCGCGGGAAACGGCCGTTAAATGCCGAAACTCAATCAGCTCCGCCCCGTTCAAAATGTCCCGCGTAAACAACCAATCATCGGGGAAAAGCGGCTGTAAACGGGGTCCAGCCCACGCCAACAGGCGCGTGGCCAGCACGCCTAAATAAAGTGGCACATGCCCGTAGGCAAAATCACGCGGTACGTCTTGCGGTACCTCAATGCCTTTGCTGGCGGCATTGGGTGGCCAAAAAAATGGATTAAAGCTGGATTGGTTGGGGGAAAAAGCGGTTTGCCAGTCAGACGGCCGTTCAATGGTCGTGGCTACCCAGGTAATGTAGCGTTCGTCGGGATGGTAATGGTGGTAATCGTCCCAATCAATACCGCTGAGGCGAAAAACGGCCGCAGCCAACAAAATAAAACCCAACAACGCACGTTCTTGCCACTTCTTCATGGGCAAATTGTATCTTGGGGATAAATGTCGGGCGAATGCGCCGCAAAATTGCAAGAAAAAAGGCTGGGACATGGTCCCAGCCTTCCAGATTCATTTTGTAGAATGATGAAGAACTTATTCTTCTTCTTCCTCTTCCACTTTGCCTTTCTCGATAATTTCCACAGAATCGGCAGTGGCTTCGAACCCTTCCAATTCTTCCTCTTCTTCCTCTTCTTCGAGGCGGGCATATTCAAAGCGGGCAACGGCCGTTTCTGGGTCGGTCAAAATCGTCACACCTGCTGGCACCGATAAGTCACTGACGTAAATCGACTCGTCAGCAGATTCCAGCTGGCTAACATCCACTTCGATTTCGGCAATCAAATCGTCTGGCAGTGCTTCAATTTCTACACTGTTCAGCGACAAAACGTCTGAACCCAACGCATCTTCCATCATCTTGGAGCGACCCACTAAAATCAGCGATGCTTCGGCCGTGATCTTAACCTTCAGGTCTACTTCCTGGAAATCCACATGAATGATGTCCCCTCTGGTTAAATGCTGTTGAATATCACGTGCCAACACAGTGCGGATACCCTCATCGACAGAAATATCGATCAGGTTGGTTGTGCCTGCCCGTCGCAGCACACGTCGCAGCAAAATTTTATCCATCTGGATGGTGATTGGATCATTAATGCCGTAAATGACTGCGGGCACAAGCCCTTTGCGGCGTAACTGCTTTACTTTTTTACCAACAACCGTGCGCGATTCGGCGTCGATAGCTAATCTATCTTCAGACATGTTTCTAAACCTCAGTTTGTAATTTCCTCAAAGATGAGGGAGCTTTTTCTTGTGGTTGCGTAAACCGAAAAAAGTTTTAGAAAACCTAAAGGCCATTTGCGGTTTACGTAATACTCAACAAAAAGCCTGCGGACGCATAAGCCCCAGGCTAGACTGGCAAGTATATCATTTTCTCTTTAATCGTCAATCAAAAATTCAGCGCGATGTGAAAATCGTGACTGCACAGTAAATTACTGAAAAACACCGGATGCCGCAGGCAAAAAGTTACAAAACAGGCTAAGATTGGGAAAATGTGGCGAGTAGCACATTCATTTTAATGACTGGTCGCTTTTCAACCCGCTGGCCACTAATGAATACCTATTAAAACGAAGGAGTAAACCAATGACGCCCGATATTCCGGACATTCTTTTGCTGCTATTTGGCGGTTATTATTTATTTAGCGTTATTTTTAAGCCCGCTATTTTTTGGCAAAGTCGCCGTATTATGCGGACACGAGACATTCTTGGCGATCAGAAAACATTAACTATGTACGGCGCATTAGGCGTTCTCATGATTGGTCTGGGAATTTGGTTCAGTTTTCGGTAATCCGGTATTGGGTATCAGCAATTCATACCAATTTCACTTTTCACGAATCAATCCGTAAACAGAGGAAAATATAATGAGTAAACTATGGGGCGGCCGTTTTGCCAAAGGCACGGACGCATTGGTAGATGAATTTAACGCCAGCCTACCCTTTGATCAGCGGCTGGCAGCACAAGATATTTTGGGTAGCCAGGCGTGGGCGCAGGGATTGGTTGGCGCCGGCGTACTGACGCCAGCTGAAGCAGACACAATTATTACAGGGTTAGCACAGGTAGGGGATGAGCTGGCAAACGGCCGTTTCCAGTTCCAACCTGGCGACGAAGATATTCATACGGCCGTAGAGCGTCGTCTGACCGAAATTGTGGGCGCTGTGGGCGGCAAACTGCACACTGGCCGCAGCCGTAACGACCAAGTCGCTACAGACTTTCGCCTTTGGCTGCTGGGGGCCTGTGACCAGCTTGCTGAAATGCTCACCGATTTACAAACAGCCCTTGTAGAAAATGCAGAGGCTAACCTGAATTTACCTATGCCAGGCTACACCCATCTTCAGCACGCCCAGCCGATTACCTGGGGGCATTGGGTGCTGTCACACTTTTGGCCGCTGGTACGTGACCAGGAACGGTTGGCCCAGGTGTGGCAGCGAACGGCCGTGCTCCCTTTGGGGTCTGGTGCT
This sequence comes from Promineifilaceae bacterium (SeqCode), assembly GCA_050292445.1. Lineage (GTDB taxonomy): Bacteria > Chloroflexota > Anaerolineae > Promineifilales > Promineifilaceae > Leptofilum. The sequence goes on from JBNKLQ010000312.1 coordinate 4,327, forward strand.
TTAGCCGGAACCGCTTTCCCCGTAGACCGGCAAGCATTAGCTGACGAGCTCGGTTTTGCCACGATCAGCCAAAACAGCCTGGACGGCGTTTCTGACCGGGATTTTGCCGCTGACTTTCTGTACGCAGCCACGATGATTGGCCTGCATCTCAGCCGCCTTTCGGAACAGCTGGTCTTGTTCAGCAGCAGCGAATTTGGCTTTGTGCGCTTAGACGATGGCTACAGCACTGGCTCCAGCCTGATGCCGCAGAAGAAAAATCCAGACACATTGGAACTAACACGCGGCAAAAGCGGCCGTTTGCTGGGCAATTTGGTAGGATTGCTCACCACGCTTAAGGGGTTGCCCTCCAGCTACGACAAAGATTTGCACGAAGACAAAGAGCCGGTCTTCGATACCTTCGACACACTCAGCCTCATCATACCTATCATGGCTGGGTTGTTCCGCACACTCACGCTGCGCCCAGAGCGAATGGCTCAGCAACTAGAACCAAACTTGCTGGCCACAGATTTGGCCGATTATTTGGTGAAGCGGGGCGTTCCGTTTCGGCAAGCACATCATTTAGTAGGAGAGGTGGTTCAGCTGGCAGAAAACAAAGGCGTCCCGTTGACGGCGTTAACGCAAGCAGATTTGCAATCGATCAGTGAGGAATTTGGTGAAGGGGCAACGGCCGTTTTTGATATCAAGGCCTCATTAAGCAATCGAGCAATTATTGGGGGAACATCACCCGAAGCGTTGCAGAATCAGTTAGCCACCGCTCGGCAGCAAATAAATTAAGCAGAAGGAATATTTTGCAACACTTCATGAATGGTGTTGATCAACTCTTGACGATTAATGGGCTTGCCTAAATATTTAGTAGCGCCTGCATCTATACCTGCCTTGACCGCGTCAGGGCTGGTCCGGGCACTAAGCAAAATAATGGGGAGAACGGCCGTTTCTATCTGAGCGCGTAATTTTTCGCAAACAGTCAGCCCGTCCATATTGGGCATCATGACATCCAACAGCAACACATCCGGGCGCTGCTCCGCCATTATTAACAACGCCTTAAGACCGTCTTCGGCTTCTGAAATTTCAAACCCAGCTCGTTCCAGCATCAAGCGGAGCAAGTTGCGGGTCATTGGTTCATCATCAACAATTAATATGGAGGGCTTCAAGATTTTTCTCCTGCTGTATTGGCAACGTGTGTCAAAAAAATAATAGTCGGCTCCAGGTACCATACAGACTTAATCAATATTCTTCATTTTAGCCCTCGCCAGTTACAGTCGATCTTACAAGGTCCTAGTACAAACGGATTTCTTGCAACCTTTTTTGCTGCGGCAGATTACGCTGGCAGCTTCATCTTCATCCACGGAGCCGAATTGTGAAAATTGGCGGCGGCGCTGCCAGGGGGCACAAGCGCGTCACACGCGTCACGCACAGACTCGTCCAGCGTCATCTCTAGCACCGGCAGGAAATGTTCCAGCTGTGTCAACGTGCGCGGCCCGATAAGTGGCGCGGTCACACCCGGTTGATCCTTCACCCACAAAATGGCCAACTGCGCCGCCGATATGCCCACCCTCTGCGCCAGTTTTACAAATTCATTACCCACTTCAATGCCCCGTGCCGTCACCCGCTCGGCATAAATGCCGCCGCGCAATTGCGCTCGTGACTTTTGTGGATAATCAGATGCATCACTATACCGCCCCGCCAAAATGCCCATCGCCAGCGGTGACCAGGGCAAGATGCCCAGCCCGTATGCCTGGCAAATGGGCACCAGCTCATTTTCAATGCGGCGGTCCAGCAAATTGTAGGGCGGCTGCTCGGAGACAAAACGGACATAGTCGCGCAGTTCGCTGACCATAATCGCTTCCATCACTTTCCAGGCGGGGGCTGTAGAGCTGCCAATGGTGCGCACCTTGCCCGCCCGCACCAAATCGGTCAGGGCAGAAAGGGTTTCTTCAATGGGCACTTCAAAGTCGGGGCGATGTAGCTGGTAGAGGTCGATATGGTCGGTTTGCAGCCGACGCAAGGAATCTTCACAGGCCTGGATGATGTGGAGACGGCCGTTCCCTCGGTCATTGGGTCCCGGCCCGGTAGGATAATGAACTTTAGTGGCGATGAGGACGTCTTGGCGACGGCCGTTTTCCTTCAACGTCCGCCCAATAATCCGCTCACTCTCACCTTTGGCATAACTGTTGCTTGTGTCGATGAGATTGATCCCGGCATCAATCGCCCGGT
>JBNKLQ010000313.1:0-6501 GCA_050292445.1 Promineifilaceae bacterium (SeqCode)
AATCTATGTCTTCATCATTTCTCTGGTCATTGGGCGGTTTTTTTATTGTCCTCACGCCCATCATTTTGGTTCACGAGCTAGGCCATTTCTTTGCTGCCCGGCTTTCTAACATTCGTGTCGAGGAGTTTGGTATTGGTTTTCCGCCGCGTGCGCTCACGCTGACCGAGCGCAATGGCACGATTTACTCACTGAACTGGATTCCGTTGGGTGGTTTTGTTCGTCCCGCTGGCGAGGATGATCCCATGGTGGAGGGCGGCCTGGCGGCTGCATCTAAGCGGGCACGCTTGTTTGTTTTGTTTGCCGGGGCTGGTGCCAACTTCGTCATGGCGCTGGTGGTCTTTTGGCTCGCCTTCATGATTGGTATGCCTGCTGTGGCTGTGTCTGATGTTGCGCCGGGTTCCCCCGCTGTGACCGCTGGTTTTGAAGCAGGCGATGTGTTTTTGGAGGTTGAAGGGATCAAGGCAGAATCCTCTGGGGTCATTGCCGACATCATGCGTACTATGGCAGGTGAACCGGTGGCGGTGTTGGTAGAGCGTGCTGGCGAGCCAGTGCAGCTGACCGTTGTGCCCCGTGTGCCAGGCGAATATGATGCGGCCGTGGAAGGGCCGATTGGCGTGGGGCTGATGGCCGCCCCAGACGGCCGTCGCATTACGCGGGGTCCGGGTGAAGCATTGGTAGATTCCGCTGCTTCTATGTGGGAGATTGTTTCTCTGACGGTTCGCGTCCCGGCTATGCTCCTCAATGGCGACATTGAACCAAGCGAAGCCCGTCCGGTTAGCGTTATCGGCATTAGCCAGATTGCTGGGCAGGCGGCTGAAGTGTCCGTAACCAACAACAATTTGTTCCCTATCTTGAATATGGTGGGTTTTATCAGCGTGGCGCTGGGTTTTACCAATTTACTGCCGATTCCTGCCCTGGACGGCGGGCGCATCATGTTTGTGCTTATTGAAGCTGTACGCGGTCGTCGCATTGAGCCAGAGCGGGAAGGGATGGTACACATTGTGGGGATGCTGGTGCTGCTGGGCTTGATGGTTTTGCTGATTGTCCAGGACATTGTGAATCCGATTTTTTAGCAGCCTGGCGCAGCTCGTAAGATTTTTAGAGATTATCCTATCTGATGGAGGCAATTGTTCGATTGTTTCCATCAGATTTTTTATTGGCAGATTCTCCTAATTTTTGTTGACAAAAAGCTAAAAGTATAAAGAATCATGAGGCACAGGACAAAAGTGTTGGCTGCATGTGGAGCTGGGTTATTTGGTTTGTGCTAAAAGAGTAAGAGTGACAAAGATGAAAGAAGAAGAAAAAGCGTTTTTAACTGTGCTCGAAGAGATATTTAATGATGAGCCATTGCCGATTGCGGAGCTTTATCGCTTGTCTGATTTGCAGGCAGAGGAGTGGGCGGCATTTGTGTCTGGCTGGACGGCCGTTCCCGATGAGCGGCGACGGGCCATTGTGCGCCACCTGGCTGACATCTCTGAAGACAACTTTATCGTGGACTTTACCCCAGTGTTTACCCACAATTTCCAGGACGCGCTGCCGGAAGTGCGGGTTGCTGCCCTGGATGGTTTGTGGGATTCCACAGATTTGCGACTTATTCCCCAAATTACGACGATGTTGCAGGAAGACCCGGCAGAGGAAGTGCGGGCTGCTGCGGCCGGTGCCCTGGGCCATTACGTGCTGCTGGCTGAGTGGGGACAATTGCCAGAACGCATTTTGCCCGGCCTGATTGATACGTTGCTGGCTGAATATGATAAGGACGAAACGGCCGTTTCCGTCCGCCGTGTTTTGCTCGAAGGGCTCGGCGCATCGCACCATCCCCGAGTTAATACGCTCATTGAGGAAGCGTACGAAAGTGGTGACCAATCCATGCAGATGAGCGCCGTTTTTGCAATGGGCAACACCGCTGACCGACGCTGGACGGTGACCGTACTGGGGGAAATGGAAAGCCCTTATGAAGAGATGCGCGTCGAAGCTGCGCGCGCTGCCGGTAGCATTGGCAACAGTGATTTTGTACCTCAGCTGGCTGAGCTGGCCTACGATGAAGATTTGGCCGTCCGCGTGGCGGCGGTGACCTCCCTGGGCCAGATTGGTGGAGACGAAGTGCAGCGCATTCTGGCCAACATGATGGATGATCCTGAAGTTGAGGAAGTTGACGAGGTGCTTGAGGCGGTTGAGGATGCCATGGAAGAAGCGGCCATGATGGCTGGTGATTTCGATTTTGTTGATTTTTCTTTTGATGATGATGACGAAGTAGATGATTAATTGACTGACATTGTTTTTGTTTTAACCCAAAACATCTTACCCATTTTCATTGTAGCCTCTTTTGGGTTTGCTTTGCAGCGCTGGATTGGGGTGGAGAAACGGCCGTTATCCACCATTGTGCTAAACGTGCTAAGCCCCGCCCTGGTGTTCTCGTCCCTGGTTGGCTCACGGCTGCCGGGAGAAGAGTTGGTCAGCCTGGCTTTGTTTGCCATGTTGGCTGTCTTGTTGATGAGTCTGGTGGCTTACCTGTCGGCGCGGGTGCTGCGGCTGGGGCGCACCCAGACCATTGCCTTGATGGTGGTAACGATGTTTGTCAACGGTGGTAATTATGGGCTGACGCTCAACCAGCTGCGTTATGGCGATCCCGGTCTGGCCCGGGCGGTAGTGTATTACACCACCAGCACCGTCATGCTGTACACCATTGGCATTTTCATTTCGTCGATGGGGGAGATGCCCTGGCGGCAGGCGCTGCGGCGGCTGCTGCGTTTTCCGGCGGTGTATGCGGCTGTTTTGGCCATCGTAGTCTACAGTTTCAACATTACTTTACCGGCTCCACTGCTGCGCGGCATTGAGGTGGCTGGCGCTGGGGCCATCCCGGTGATGCTGCTGGTGCTGGGCATGCAGCTGGCCGATCTAAAAACGGTTGGGTCGCTGCGCCTGGCACTGCCCGCTATCGGCCTGCGCTTGCTGGTCGGCCCGCTGATTGGGCTGCTGGTAGCCACACTGCTGGGCCTCTCGGGTTTGGGGCGATCCACCTCTATTATTGAATCCAGTATGCCGCCAGCGGTGTTTACCATCATTTTGGCCACAGAATTTGAGATTGAGCCAATGGCCGTTACCAGCATCGTGATGGTGTCTACTTTGCTCAGCCCGCTCACCATTGCCACTACAATTACCCTGCTCGGATTGTAATTTCGCTTAACCTCGCTGCCCGTGTACAATTTTGTCATGAATCGATTTACCCATTGGTTGATTGGATTGTTTATTGCTGTTCTGGTTTTGGGAATGGGGGAAACGGCCGTTGCCCAAACGCAACCCCTCGACAGCAGTGTTGAGGTTGCCTACGGGCAAAAAGTTACGTTTCGTTTGACGGGGCAGGTTGAGGTGGAAATTGAAGAGATTGCGTTGTTCATCAACACGGCCTACGCCGCGACGCCACTTTCTGTGGCGGTTCACTTTACACAGAACGAATCGCAGCTTGTGGCCGGGTATGATTTGGACCCCGCACTGGCAGCGCTGCCACCCTTTTCCGAAGTGACCTATTGGTGGGAATTGACCACCGCCGACGAAACCTTTCGCGTGCCAGACGTGCGCTTTATCTACGAAGATGACCGGTTCGATTGGCGTATGCTTTCTGAGGAAGACATTACTGTCCACTGGACGGGAAATGATGACGCGCTGGGGCGGCTGGCTTGGGAAATTGCCGCTGACAGTCGCCAAACGCTGGACCGTTTCTTGTCTCCCACGGCCGTTCCCGCTCTCAACCTCTATGTGTATCCTTCCACAGCTGATTTGCGTGCTGGGCTGCGCCTGGCGGGGCGTGATTGGCAAAACGAGCATTCGGACCCGGATTTGGGCGTGCTGCTGGTAACGGCCGTTAATTTGCTCACGGCAGAAGCGGATTTGAGTCAATCTATTCCCCATGAACTCACGCATTTGCGTCTATATCAACTGGCTCCAACTGTGCCGCTGCCCGCCTGGTATGAAGAGGGATTGGCTCTGTTTGTTGAGGAAAACAGGGGAGATCAGGCAGAAATGGTGGCAACGGCCGTTGCTGACGACAACACGTTAACCCTGCTTGCCCTTTGCGCCAACTTTCCAGAGGAGTCGCTAGAAAGGGAGCTTGCCCTGGCGCAAAGCACATCGCTTCTGGACTATATTCAAGCCCAGTTTGGCGACCAGGCGCTGCGCCAGTTGGGCACGGTTTACCTGTCTGGCGCGGGCTGTGAAGCGGGTCTCAGCCAGACGTTAGATATGTCCCTGGCCGAACTCAACGCTGATTGGCTGGCAGCGCAGGCTCCGCAGCCTGCCTGGCTCACCTTCCTCAGCCAGAATGGCATCTGGCTGCTGCTGCTGCTGGCCAGCTTTGGCTTCTTCGCCCTGCTCCTACGCCGCTGATCCAGAAGAAACCCAAAGGGTTTGCCGCTAGAAGATAATACTGTCGGAGATAAACCCTTGGGGTTCGGTTACCCTTTTAACTGCGCCATCATCGCGCGCGGGTCCCAGTAGGCGCGTAGGCTGCTGATTTTGCCTTCTTCGTTGCAGGCGAACAGATCGATGCCGGAGAAGCGCGTGGTTTTGCCATTTTTGCCGGTGCCTTCTGCCTGCCAATGAACGGCCGCTTCGTTTTGGTTGATGTATACGGCCGTTTCCGTCATGTTCAGTTGGGAAAAGGTAGATTCGATTCCTGCGAAGAATTGACGTAGGCCATCAGTGCCGCTCACTGGCGGCGCGCCAACCGGATCGTGGCTGACGGCGTCGGGGGCAAACACGGCGACAAACGCTTCAGCATCCATGTTGCGAATGGCGGCAAAGTAGCTGCTTACGGTTTCTTCAATTTGTTCACGGCTCATTTTGTGCTCCTTCAGATAGTAAATAGTGGTTGGTGGCTAGCAACTGCCCCATCTTACTGGAATTGATACGGCCGTCAACAAACGATCTTATGCATGTCTAACAGAATCGGGGTATGATAACGGCCGTTCCTGGCAAGCTGGGCTTTTCCGGCACGTTGCCAAAATGGAACCCAACCACTAGAAAATTCACAGCAAAATATCGGAAATAGAACGCAGATTTCGCTGATTCCCATGATTATTTAGATTAAAAATCAGGTAAATCAGGGAAATCTGCGTCCCATTCTTGAAATAAGAGGAGACAAACAAATGACAACAGCCGAAAAAACCCCAACCGCCGATTATCGCTTTAAGGCCGAGGTCAAGCAGCTGCTGCAAATCCTCGTCCACTCTCTTTACAAAGAGCAGGACATTTTCCTGCGCGAGCTCATCTCCAACGCGTCTGACGCCATGACGCGGCTCCATTTTGAAATGCTCACCAATCGGGACGTGCTGGACCCCGATGCTGAACTGGCTATCCGCATTGAAATCCCCGAAGTAGGCGAGGACGAGCCGAAAAAGATTATCATCAAAGACAGCGGCGTGGGCATGACCAAGGATGAGTTGGTGACCAACCTAGGCACCATCGCTCAGTCTGGTGCACGTGAATTTTTGGACAAGGTGACCGAAAATGACGAGGTGGATCCCAGCGATGTAATTGGTCAGTTTGGCGTCGGCTTCTACTCCGTGTTTATGGTGGCTGACGAGGTGCGCGTGGTTTCCCGCAGCTACAAAAAGCGGGCTAAAGCCGCTGTCTGGATTTCAGACGGTAGCGATGAATTCCACGTTGGGCCGGCCGAAAAGGACGATCGCGGTACGGAGATGCATATCACCCTCAAGAAAGATGCCGCCGACATGGCTAGCGAGTGGAAGTTGAAGCAGATCGTCAAGAAGCATTCTGACTTTGTGCGCTATCCCATTTATGTGGGCGAGGAGCAGGTGAACCAGCAAACGCCGCTGTGGCGCAAACGGCCGTCTGAAGTCGAGGCCGAAGATTACACCAATTTCTACCGCCAGATGACGATGGATTTTGAAGAGCCGCTGCTCACCGTGCATTTTAGTTCCGATGCGCCGGTGAATGTGCGGGCACTGCTCTTTCTCCCCGCCAAGCGGGAAGCGGGCATTTTGGCCGCGCGCAAAGACCCTGGCGTGATGCTCTACTCGCACAATGTGCTCATCCAGGAATATTGCACCGATTTGCTGCCCAAGTGGCTGGAGTTTGTTGATGGTGTGGTGGATTCTGAAGATTTGCCACTGAACGTGAGCCGGGAAACGGTGCAGAATAACCGCCTCATGCGCCAGCTGGGCAAAATGATCAAGGGACGCATCCTGCGTGAACTGAAGAAGCTGGCTGATGATGATCCAGAGAAGTACGCGCAGTTTTGGGGGGAATACGGCCGTTACTTCAAAGAGGGCATCGCCATCGACCCCACCGCCAAAGAGGATGTGCTCCCCTTCTTCCGCTACCACACCTCTAAATCAGATGGCGAACTCACTTCGCTGGATGCCTACCTGGAGCGCAAGCCGGACAGCCAGACCGAGATTTATTACGTCACCGGCGATTCTGTCTCCTCTGTGGCCAACAGCCCGCACCTGGACCCCTTCAAGGCGCGCGATTTGGAAGTGCTTT
>JBNKLQ010000314.1:0-6496 GCA_050292445.1 Promineifilaceae bacterium (SeqCode)
CCAGTGATGGGGCGGGTGACGCCGGTGCCCAGCAGGCCGTCGATGAGGATGTTGGTGATGTTGAGCCGGGTACGCAGCACGCGGAAACGCTGGTCGAAGCTGGCCTCTACGGCAAAAAGGCCCATCTGCTGAATTTTGGCGTAGTTTTCGTCTTCGGCGGGGTCGCGCGGTTTGAAGAGGTAAAAGGCCACGTCGGCACCAGCTTCGGCCAGATAGCGCCCGGCAACAAGGCCATCGCCGCCGTTGTTGCCGGGGCCAACCAGCACCAGCACGCTGGCACCTTCCACCAGATAACGCTCGATGATCGCTTCGGCCAGGCTGCGCCCGGCGCTTTCCATCATTTGGGGGTAGGAATTGCCCAGGGAATCGGCCGTTTTTTCGGCGGCCACCATTTGTTTGACGGTAAATAGTTTCATAGTTTGATAAGCGGAACACAGAGGGGCGCAGAGGCCACACAGAGTTTCACAGAGGAAATGCAAAAATCTGTTAATCTGCGCAATCTTTGATTTTTAAGACGGCCGTTTCAACAGCCCTTGCTGCCAGTACCATTCTAGCGTCTGCCAGGCACCCTCGGCAAACGGCGTGGGCTGGAACCCCAGCTCATCGGCGGCTTTTTGGTAGGAGACGTGCCAATCCTGAAAGACGTAAGGGGCCATGTTGATGGGATAAAACGGTTCGCGCCCGGTGAATTTGGAGAGCGCGGTCCAGGTGCGGGCCAGTAACAGCACCATCCAGGTGGGGAAGTTAAGCCGCCAATGGCCAATGCCCGCCAGTTCGTTGACGATGGTGTTGACACTGTTGTGGTCCAGAGATTGGCCGCAGATGTTGTAGATTTCGCCAAAACGGCCGTTTCTTAAAGCCAGTTCCACCCCCTGCACCACGTCCGGCACAAAAACGGGGAAGGTGATGTGACGGCCGTTATTGACTTTAATGCGCCAGCCTCGCAGCGGCTCCTCAAAAAAGAGGCGATTGAAAGCGTAAAGCCCCCACGGCCCATAATACGCACCGGGGCGAAGCACGATGGCAGGCAAGCCATCTTGAGCGTGGGCGGTCAGGACCCGTTTTTCCGCTTCTAGTTTGCTTTGCTGGTACGGTTCTAGCGGATTGCAGCGCGTGGTTTCGTCGATGGGGCGATTTGTCGGAGGTTTTCCGACGACGGCGATAGTAGAGATGTGGATAAAGCGTTTAATGGGGTGATTCTGAGCGGCTTGCAGAACGGCCGTTGTGCCCTCAACGTTTGTCTGCCAAAATTCGTCCATCTCCCCCCAAAAGCGAAACAGCCCGGCAGCATGAATGATCTGGTCGCAGCCGGTGCAGGCTTGGTCGATAGCAGCCGTATCGGTGATGTCTTCGGCATAGGCCAGCTCAACGCCTAATTTTTGCAGAAATTGCGTGTCGCTGCTGGGGCGCACCACGGCACGCAGTCGGTAACCGTCTTGCGCCAAAGCTGGCACCAGATGATGCCCCAAAAAACCGGTTGCGCCAGTGACTAAAATCATGCGGAATTTGCCAGTTGGCAAGTAAACGAGCGTGCCAGTAAAACTTGCCTACTCGCGTACTCGCAAACTTGCCTACTTTCTAACTTCATGCTGGAGAAAAATGAGGTACCCCAGGAGGGAATCGAACCCCCAACCTACAGATTAGAAGTCTGTTGCTCTATCCGTTGAGCTACTGGGGCAGGTACTGAAGCTAATTTCTTAATCGGGATGAACCGATGGATATTTGCTTCAGTTTAGCTGTTCCGCATTGGGCATCCACTTGTCAATGTCTGCTTAACGGAACAGCAGCATGGTCGGCAATTCTAAACCCCAAGGCAACGGGCGTCAACTTTGTCTAGAGGCAAGTGCGGCAGGGACGATTTCTTGTTGAAAACGGCCGTTTTCCAACCACGCCAGCAAGCTTTCCAAATCTGGCAAAATCTCATTGGCCGTAAAGCGAATGGCCCAATGGTGTACAAACGGCGTGATGGCAATGATGTAGGTATTCGCCTGGTACGCCTGCCACATTTCCATCGCGGTGCCCATGCTGGGCAGCGGCAGGTAAGCAATGAGCAGGTCAGCTTCACCGGCCTTGTTGGTCATCGTAACAAAGGTGTGGCGCGCTTGCTCCTCTGTATATTCCAGACTGTTGGGGTTTTCAGCCCATGGATCAATAAGCTGCACGTTGGGAATGTGGCGGCGCAGCGCGTCGCCGAGCAGCAGGCGATAATCCTGGCTTTCCATCAAGGTATCGCGCCGATTGGCCTGCATTACCCCGGCGATGAAAACACGCAGCGGCTGGCTGCCCCCAGCCGAGGGAGGAAAGAGGCTGACCTGATCGCCATCGTGCAAGACGGTATCCAGTTCGGCCGTTTCATTGTTGATGGCAACAGCCGTTACCAATCCTTCTTCTATGCCCAACTGATTGATGATGTGAACGGCCGTTGCGCCTGCTTCTGCCTTTATGCCAAATGGATGGTGTGGTGCCCCGCTCACTTCTGACGGACGATGGGTCCGCAAAATGCCATATAACTTTACTTCTACCTTCACAAACACATCTCCAAAGTCATCTTTGTAGCCGAGGATGCCATTCTCGCGCAAAGAAAGCGCGGCTACAGTAACATCGTTTTAAACAAAAAACCGCCGAGCCTGGCGTGCCAAACTCGACGGTTTTCAAATCCTTATCTCACTGCTAATCATCCAAAATGGGGCGTACGCCCTGGTAAATTTTGGGTCCGCCCATTGTTTTAAGAATCGTGCTGGAGGAACGTTTTACCCTTTGGGCAATTTCAGCGGCGGTCATGGGCTTGTTGGCATTGGCCAGCAGCACACAAAAAACGGCGTCTACCAGTGAAGTGCGCGTGACAAAATCATCGGGCAGCTGGCTGAAATACGCCTGTACCACATATTGAAAACCATCTACGCGGGCAACCTCGCCCGTTTCAGCGTCAACAAGATCAACTTCATCTGTTTCCAATTCCAGATTAATATCTTCACCGATGTCCAGCCGAGTTAGCAGATATGTTTTCAGGTCAAGATCAGATTTATCCCACCAGTCGTAATCGATATAAAAGCGCGTATCCGCCGTTGCTCTTTTGAGCATCGACGGTTTTAGTTGTGGTCGTGGACTTTTAGCCAAGGTAATTCTCCATATAAATCAGGCCCCTATCTTTTTAGGCCCCTATCTTTTTAGGCCCCTTCTTGCCAGCGGTTATTGTCAAACTGCCAGTAATGATCGCCAACGGGTAGGAACGCTTGATGGCGCACCAGTTCGGCAAACAGCGGGCCAGGCGGCATACGGCGCAGCATGTTGATGGCACTGTAAAGCGTTTTGGCGTGCACTGCGCTTTGCGGCGTTAGCTCAGACAGTTTGGGGAAGATTTCCGCCAGCAAAGAAGAAACTGTACGCTGCTGGTTTTCGGCGCGTCGCCACAAGGCATCAATCGCGGCAACCACATCGGTGCCAACAATCATCAGATCATCAAAGCCACAGCCAACGGAACGGCGCTGGAGTTCAAAATGGATGCGGTTATCAACGGCCGTTGCCAATCGCACCCATTCCCGCTGCGGCCGACGCCGGTCAAAGCCCAAACTCAGCACACCCGGCTCCGGGCCAGGTTGGATGTGGACAAAGCCACCAATAGGAATGCCGTTTTTCTCATACCAGTCGCCCAGCCCATAAATGTAACGGTGTTCCTGCACCACCCAGCCAATGACTTCCTCCTCAGTTTGGTCGTCGATAAAACGAACGCGCTGGCGGGGGGAGTTGCTGTCGGGAAATAACGGCCGTATCCGCGCACTCAGCGGAATCACCCCAGCATAACGATGGGGGAACATCAACGTAAAAACGACTGGCTGCGGGGATGGCGGCTCTTCCAAATCGGACCATTCATCGTCCAGTTCGCGTTCCAACAGCAGTAGTTGCGGGCTTAACAGGGCCCGATCATGAGGGATGGGCTGGTAGGCTAACCGCTCAGGCGGGGTTTGCACCTCTTCTGGCTCCAGACGGCGCAAAAACCAGGCCACCTCATCTCTGGAGGCGACTTCATCAAAACGCTCATCGTTTAACAAATGATAATTCAAGGAAAAATGCTGCACCGATTTATCCAGTGCAGGGTCCATATCTAGATGGGGCACAATCTCTTCGGTAGGCAGGGGACCGCCTTCATTAATTTCCAACACCGCTTCGGTCAGGTGCAAATGTCCGGCATTTACCTCGGCCATTAGCTGGTTCACAAACCAGACATCACCGAGTTTAACAAATTCGGCGCGGTCATTGAGTTCCTGGGTAACGGCCGTTTTCACCCAGCCACCATACAGCGCAATTAACTCATCTACATCCACCTGCACCAGTTCATCCAGCGCATTGCCATTATTGGCATTCAACACATGCTCAGACTGGAGGGCAGCTGCAAATTCACGAGCGGCATCTTCAATTTCGACGCTAATCACTTTAAACTGGCCATCGTGTGGATTGAAACCATCACGAACGGCCGTTACATCGCCGTGAGCAAATTGCAAGGCAGGAAACACAAGTTGGTCACCAACCTCATAATTGTTTTGCGGCTGGTATATGATGCGGCCAGACAGTTTTTTCTTTACCGTGTTGGCTTCTTCTGCCACCCGGTAAGCCATGATCATGCGCGTAATTTCGTCCGCCGTTTGCGGCCGTTCAACCTCTAGAAAATGGTTGTAGATTTGTTCAATATCGGTCTTGGTTAGGGCAAAATCCGGTCCCCAATAAGCTTCATTCTGGGTTCGGGGCTGAATCACAACGTTCTCCTCGTCAACAGGGAAGATCAGGTATTTGAGTGCTCAACTCATACACTGTTAACGCTATTATTTAGGTAAAATCGAGTTGCAGCACAGCTTAAGATTATACCAATCTGCCACCCGTGCGCCAAAGCAATTACGAATGGGCTGCTGAAAAAACGAACCGCAAAGGCGCAAAGAGCACGGAGCTTTAAGAATCAGAGAGAAAAACCTCTGCGTTCGCTGCGTCTTTGCGGTAAAAATGCCTTTTTAAGCAGACCTATGAATAGGACAATTTACGGAAATGGCGTCTCCAACCATTGCAACCCATTGACCGGCACGCCGTGAATGCGTAAGTCCCAGTGGAGATGCGGTCCGGTAGAAAGTCCGGTGGAGCCACCAGCAGCAATCGTTTGGCCAGCCGTCACCTGGTCCCCCACCGCCACAAACGTCTCGGACAAATGGAAGTAGGCCGAAAACACACCCTGGCCATGATCCAGAATAACCGTGTTGCCGCGCAGCTCCAGCAGTTCGTTGAAGACGACGGTGCCATTGGCCGGGGCCAAAATGGGCGTGCCAATCGTCCCCGCAAAATCGACGCCTGAATGGTAAACATATACGGGAGCGCCATTGTAAGAGCGTGAATCACCATACCGCGCGGTGATAACCGTGGTGGTGACGGGCGAGGTAAGCAACCCTTCCCATTGGCGCGTTTCCGTGTTGGTCAGGTAGATGGGGGCTAGCCTCTCATCTTCCTGCTGGCGCAGGTCTGGATCATCCTCCACCGGGATTTGCTGCAAGGTGTAATCGCCTGGGTTTACCTGCACTTGCTGCTCAAACGGCCGCCACGGCTGGCTGCCAGACCCTTCCAATCGCAGCGTAAACAAACCTGGCTCCGCAAACGCATCAATGCCAACCAGGGCAGCAAAGCCATCCTCCTGCGGGAAGAATTGCAAGGATTGATCGCCAAATGTGCCAGACGGCCGTCCTTCCAACAAGTTCTCCACGTAGATAGAAACGGTATTGCCAGGGATGATGGGAAACGGCCGTATGACCACCTGCTGCCACTCCCCATTTAAATATTGGTACGATTCATCACTGGGAATGCGCAGCCGCTGCCCGGTAAACAGATAAGCCGGGTAAGGCAACTCGTTGGCGGCAGCTAAAGCAGCAGGGGAAATGTTGTGCTGGGCGGCAATGGTAACCACTGTTTCGCCGGGAGCCACCACGTGGGGCGTGCCGGTCACTGCCTGGGGCAACGCCGAGCCGGTACGACTCACCACCGTGACTGTTTGCCCGGCGGCGGGTTCCTGGGCGGGATTGATCATCCGGTTGGCTTGTAAAACGGCCGTAGGGGTGGTGTTAAAAACGGCCGCAATCTGGGCCAACGTATCGCCACCGCCTACAGTATAAACTGTGGCCACCGCTTCCCCCTCGCCACCCGGCACGATAAGCGTTTGCCCGACAAACAAGTTGTCGGCGTTGCTCAGGCCGTTGAGCGTCAACAGCTCTTCAATGGTGATGTCATACAGGCTGGCGATGTAGGTGAGATTTTCCCCTTCGGCCACGGTATGCACGCGGGGAATCGGGTCGCTGCTGGCGTCTGGATTGGGAGTTGGGGTGGGATCGGCCGTTTGGGCCTGTGCAGTTAGAGGCAGGAACAAGAATAATAGAAAAAAGAGTCCGATACGTTTCATAAAAACTGTTGGTCAATTTTTAAAAATTGACCTACTAATCTACTAAAAATTGAATATGGTCGCCCACTT
>JBNKLQ010000315.1:0-6425 GCA_050292445.1 Promineifilaceae bacterium (SeqCode)
ATTAATCATTGCGTTGATTGTGTGGCAGGTGTGGCCGGAGCCTGAAGCGGAACCAGCGGCAGCAACTACTTTGGATGGGGAACGGCCGTTAGCCGCCATCACCCCGGCGGAGCGCAACAACTACTTTACCGACACACCACCCATGACCATCGATACCAGCAAAGAGTATGAAGCCATCTTTACCACCGAGAGAGGGGAAATGCGCTTCCGCCTCTTTGACGATGAAACCCCCATCACCGTTAATAACTTCGTTTTCCTAGCCAGCCAGGGCTTCTATGATGGCACCACCTTCCATCGTGTGCTGGCAGATTTTATGGCTCAGGGTGGTGATCCCACGGGAACCGGTGGTGGTGGCCCCGGCTACAATTTCGAGGATGAGTTCGATGATTCCCTCTCGTTCAACAAGCGTGGTTTGTTGGCGATGGCCAACGCTGGCCCAGGCACAAACGGTAGCCAATTTTTCATCACCTTTAATGCCGAAGGCTCTTCTCACTTAACAGGCGCTCACACCATCTTTGGCGAACTCATTGAGGGTGACGATGTGCTCAGCGCCATCACCCTGCGCGACCCCGGGTCCAGTACGCCTGCCGATGTCATCGAACGCATCGACATTGTGGAACAATAGCACCTGATGGATGTGCAAAAAGCGTATGATTTATGGTCGGCTAGCTATGATGCCGACCATAATCTCACGCGTGATCTAGATCAGACGGTTACGGAAATGATCCTGGGTAACCTACATGTTGGTGCCGTCTTGGAGATTGGCTGCGGTACGGGGAAGAATACACCGCTGCTGGCAAAAATTGGCGAGAAGGTAACGGCCGTTGATTTTTCTGCGGGTATGATTGCCCAGGCCAAAGCCAAAATCACGGCGCAAAACGTCACGTTCCAGGTAGCCGACATCACCCAGCGCTGGCCCACAGCTGATGCATCTTTCGACCTCATCTCCTGCAATCTCATTTTGGAGCATGTGGCCGATCTTGATTTTGTCCTTGCCGAAGTCAGCCGCTCTTTGGCAGCGGGGGGAAAATTGTTTATCAGTGAGCTGCATCCGTTCAAGCAATATCTGGGCAGCGTGGCACAGTTTCAGCGGGACGAAGAAACGACGTCTATTCCAGCCTTTGTGCATCACCTTTCAGACTTTTTAAGTGCGGCTAAAGCAAGCAACCTTTCTTTGCTGGCGCTAAACGAATGGTGGCACGAGGAGGATGATGGCAAGCCTCCCCGTTTGGTAACCTTTCTCTTTGAGAAAACGGCCGTCTCATGAAAATTTGGTTTGTTTTAGGTGTTTTCTTTTTAGGAACGGCCGTTGTCGGTATTGTTGTTCCCCTGCTGCCTACCACGCCGCTGGTGTTGGTCGCTGCTGGCTGTTTTGCTAAATCATCCCCCCGCACCTATCAATGGCTGCTAGAAAGCGAACGCTTCGGCCCGATGATAGAAAGCTGGGAAAATAGTCGCTGTGTGCCGCTGCGGGTTAAATGGATAGCAGTATCGATGATTACCTTGGTTGGCGGATCCTCTGTCTGGTTTTTTGTGCCTGCGGGGTGGCCAAAAGTTGCGGCCGCTGCCCTTTTAGCTTACGGAGCCTGGTTTGTGCTGCGTTTAAAGACGTGTCCGGCTGAATAAGCTTCGGCCAAACCGCAAATTTGTTCCTGTTTATGATATATCGGCCGTAAGTAAATAAATATCGGTTGTGCCAGGGTTCTGGGTGAAAAACTCTGCGAATAGATACAGTTGATCTTCATGATTGATGAGCTGGGTGAGGCCAAATCTAGTTCCGTTTGGGACGATTTCTGAGGTGAATAGGGGGGAAACGGCCGTTTTTGTCCAATGAATCCCATCTTCACTCATGGCCAAACCCATTTTTGGCCCTTCCCCTGATGACCCTAAATTCTTGTACAACATCAGCCAGTCATCGCCTGTCGAGGCGACTCGTGAAGTGAAGGCAGCATTGGCATCCCATTCACCCGTTTCCCCGTTGGCAATGACCGGATCGCTTTCAGCATATTTTGGCTCGGTCGTGGTCGGATCATTGTATTTTTCCCAGATACGGCCGTCTGTGCTGGTTGCTAGGCCAATTTGCATCAGTCCGCTGCTGGATGCTCCTGTATAGTACATGCGATACCCCGCCTCGGTTTGCACTACGTCGGCAAGTGAAACTTGCGCCCCATCCCAGGCGGCTGGCGAGTCTGCCATTTGCAGAACGGGCTCGGGATCAACGGTCCAGGGGCCAAGCGGCGTGGTGGCGGTTGCCTGGCCAATGGCTCCCTGGCCGTTTACCAGGCTCTGCGTTTGCCAGGTGTGGAAATAAAGAACCCAGGTGCCATCTGACTCAACGATGACATCAGAGGCCACCACGGCAACCTCGGCAAAGGGAACCGACTCAGTTGTGAGCAGCGGATCGCCCTCATGTTCTGTCCAGGTTTGGCCGTCAGTTGAGGTGGCATAATGTACCTCAACCGGCCCCGGAAAGCGGTCAAAGCGATTGAGAAACATGTGGAACTGCCCGTCATGGTAAACAACGGCACCGGGATCAACCCGGCTGCTAAGGTCAGGATTACCAGGAATGATTGGTGTAGGGTTGGCTTGGGTGAAGGTGGGGAGAACGGCCGTATTCCCCTCAACTGCTCCATACGCTTCTAATCGATCAGCCTCAACCGCTGCCAATAGTTCATCAATGTCTTCTGGGTCTCGCCAAAATTTGCTAATGGTGTCATAAAGTTGTGAAGCAACCGAGGGGTTTGTGTTGGCTCCGATGAGCTGCGTCAACACGGTGGCATCTTCCACTAGTTGTAGCCCTTTTTCATACACCGGCAGCAGCTCACTGCGATCCACGTTCAGGTTGCTGGGCAGCCGCTTCAGCGTTGCTAAATTGGATTGCTGCGATGCTTCGCCAGCGGCAAAAATGAGGAACTCGCGTGCCAGTTCAGGATGGGGCGTGTCGGCCCACATAAACGCGCCGTACATGGGCACCAGCTCACCTGGCGGCACGCTCTCATCAATAATAGGGAAGCGGATGAAGTCGGTGACGGCCTTAGTGTCCTCGTCGATAAACTCATAGAGCCATTCGCCGTGGGCGTACATTGCCCCTTCGCCCGCTTCAAACTGGTTGATCGCTTGCCCGTAGCTGGTGAATCGTGCCTGGTCGCTAAAGCAGTTGTGCTCGAACAGTTGGGCATAGGTATCAAACACAGCCCGAACGCGCGGGTCGGTGTAGCTGATTTCGCCGCGCATCAGCTGCTCATGGAATTGGGGGCCGTTGAGCCGCTGGTTGATGTGCGAAAACCAGAAGCCCATTGGTGGCGGCCAGCGGGAGGTGGCGGTGATGATGAAAGGGGTGATGTCCGCTTCGTTGAGCGTATCGCAGGCGGTCAGCAGCTCGTCCCAGGTGGTGGGTGGTTCAACGCCTGCTTCAGCCATCACATCGGCGCGATAAAAGATGCCGTTCCATTGGATGGCGGTGGGGACGAAATATTGACGGCCGTTTACACTGGCCATCTCCTTCACACTTGCGGGGAAAACGTCATTCCAGCCCTGTTCTTCCCACAAATCGGTGATGTCGGCGATGAGCCCTTGAGCAACATGATCATAGAGACCGCCGCCCATAGCGGCTGTGTACACGTCTGGTGGATCGTCTCCTGTAATTTGGTTATGCACCGATCGGTTGACAAAGCTGGTGTAATAATCGCTGCGAATGATGTCGGCCTCAACGTCAGGATGTTCAGCCAGGAACGCTTCCCAGTTGGCCAACTCCCACTGCCCGGCTGGCACGCCGCCGTAATGGGACCCCAAAACAAATGGAGGTTGGGGTAGGGGTGTTGCCGTGGGGGCTGGGGTGGGAACGGCCGTTTCCACAGCGGTTGATTCTGGCGTGCCGGTTGGCAGCACAGGTGTTGATGTCGGCTGTTCCGTGGCCTCAGCCACCGGCGTGCTCTCTGGCGTTGCACTTTCGGCTTGTGTGCAGGCAGCCAGCAACAACAGGAGCAGCAAGAATCCCTTTTTCATTTCAGTCTCCTCGATTCTTTGTTTACGATAAGTGGGGTTTTAGTTCAGAGTAAGGGAGGGATGTTCTGCTGACAAGACCCATTTTCAGGCAATATGATGGGTCCGATTTGGCCATAATCTGGTGACATACACCTAGCGGAGGATAGTGGTTGCCAGCTTGGCGATGTGACTTTCAATTGCCTCAGGCGGCAAATCGGTGAAGCCTAGCACCAGACCGGATCGTTTCGGCTCGCTGGAATAATGCAGGGTGAGTGGGACAACGGCCATACCTACTTCCCACGCCTGGCGCACCACATCCGCCTCCGCAAAGCCATCCTCCAGGTAAACAACGGCGTGCATCCCGCAGGAGACATCGCCAAGTGTGACCACGCCAGCTAAATGCCGCTGTACGGCCGTTACCAACGCATCCCGACGGGCCTGATATTGCTGCCGCATCCGGCGAATATGGCGCACAAAGTGACCCTCCAGCATAAATTCAGCCATCGCTTCCTGAATAAGCATCGGGCTGGAAATGGAGAGCGGAATCTTGACACCTGTGTACACATCAACCAGATCGGGCGGTAGGACAACATAGCCCAGCCGCAGCGTTGGCAGCATCACCTTACTAAACGTGCCGCAGTAGATGACGCGCTGGTGGCTGTCCAAGCCCTGCAAAGCGGTGATGGGCGGGCCATCGTAGCGAAATTCGCTATCGTAATCATCTTCTAAAATCCAGGCACCTTGCTGCGCCGCCCAGTTGAGCAGCTGGTGGCGGCGGGTCAGGCTCATCGTCATGCCCAGCGGGTATTGGTGCGATGGGGTGACATAGGCCAGCCGCGCCTCGGGGGCGCGTTTGATGCCGGTTGGCACGTCCAACCCCTCGGCATCAACCGGTACGGGAACAATTTCTGCGCTGCGGAATTGCAAAATGCCAGCGACGTTGATGAAGCATGGTTCTTCTAGCCACACTTTGTCGCCAGGGCTGACAAAAGCCAGCGAAGCGATGGTCATGCCCACCAGCGATCCCGGCACAATGTCGATCTGCTCGGGCACGCAGTGCAGCCCTCTGGCCGAGGTGAGGTAGCTGGCAATCGCTTCACGCAGCCGGGGCAGGCCGTTCACGCTGGGACGAAACTGATGGCTGCGCCGCTGGCAGCGGTTGACGATGCGATTCCACACTTTGAAGGGGAAAATGTCCAGCCCAGGCGAGCCGATGGCAAAGCCTGTCGTTGGTGGGGCGGCCCGGTGAACGCTGCGACCTAACGATTCCAAAGCGCGACCAATTTGGGAAATCGGCCGTTTTCGTTCTTTGGGCACAGCAGGAGCCGCCGCTAAGGGTGGCGTCGGCTGTTCGGCCACAAAAGTACCGCGCCCGACGATGGCTTCCAGGTAGCCTTCGGCAATGAGCTGGTCGAAGGCGTTGCGCAGCGTGTTGCGTGAGACGTCCCAAATTTGGGCCAGATCGCGGGTGGAGGGGAGTTTGGTGTGTGGTGGGAGACGGCCGTTTTCAATCCCCGCCCGTACGCCATTGTAAATTTGCCGGTAAAGCGGAATGTCAGATTCAGGATCGACCGTAACGAGGGAGAAATAGAAGGTGTTGGGTAATCCACGCGGCGGTTGAGGCATGGGCCAATTTTAGCGGAATTTATTTTACCCACCCAGTTGCTTTGTCCATTCCTATATGCTTTGTTATACTTTTGCCCAGTTAAAAAATGAAAGATGGTGAATGGGAGTAGTAAGAAACGCCCCCATGAGAGAGCCAGAGCAGGTGTTGGTGTGAGCTTTGGTGGATACGGCCGTTTCCGAAGTCGCCCAGGAGTTGTTTCAGTGAACAGTAATCGGTAATCAGTAAAACAGTAATCAGTAAAAGCTTCAAAACTGAATACTGGCCCGCTGAAAACTGACCACTGATAACCGAAACCGGGAAAGCCCGTTAACGCTTGGCTGAGTGCCTTTTTTCAGTAATCGGTAATCAGTAAACAGTAATCGGTAAAAAACTGATCACTGACCTACTGAATACTGACCACTAAAAACGGGAACCAAGGTGGTACCGCGTGAGAATCCAAGCTCTCGTCCTTGATAATTAGGATGAGGGCTTTTTATTTTGAATAATTTAACGCAAAGAACGCAAAGCGTAAAAAGGCGCAAAGAAAAGAGTTTATTCCCTTTGCTTCTTTGCGCCTTTGCGTCAAAGATTTTAAAAGCTATGGAAGGAAACTACTATGACTGACATGCCCAAAGCCTACGATTTTAACAGCACCGAGGAGCGACTTTATCATTGGTGGCAGGAAAACGGCTGGTTCAAGCCAGAAGCCCGCTCCGCTGACGCCAAGCCGTTTGTGATTTCCATCCCGCCGCCCAACGTAACGGGTGAACTGCACATGGGGCACGCCATGTTTGTTGCCCTGGAAGATTTGATGATTCGACGGGCGCGAATGCAG
>JBNKLQ010000316.1:0-6397 GCA_050292445.1 Promineifilaceae bacterium (SeqCode)
CAGCGCGGCCAGCGCTGGTTGCAGATGCCCGGTAATGGCCAGACCAAGCCCGACGACGTTGTAGAAAAAAGCCCAGGCCAGATTGAGCCGGATGATTTTCATTGTGCGGCGGGAGAGCTGAATGAGCCAGGGAACGGCCGTTAAATTTTGCTGAATCAGAATGGCGTCGGCAGCTTCTTGTGCTACGTCCGTGCCCTGGCTGATGGCAATGCCCACCGAGGCTGCCGCTAGCGCCGGGCCATCGTTGATGCCATCGCCGACCATCAGCGTACCAGGGCCAGATGCGCGCAGATGGGCTACCTTGTCTGCTGGGGTCAGCCCCGCCTGAACGGGAATACCCAGCTTTTGCTGCCAGCGCTGCCCGGCTATTTCGTCATCGCCGGTTAGCACAGAAACTGGCACGTTTATGGCTTGCAGTTGTTGGATAGTTACGGCCGTTTCTGGCCGCAACCGCTCACCCAAACCAATGATCCCCTGAACCGCACCTTGCCATCCTGCATAAATCACCATCAACCCCTGCGCCTGCCACGCCTGGGCCTGCGCCGCTAACCGATCAGAAAGATGAAGATTTACGGCCGTCATCAGGCGGCGACTGCCCGCCCAGACGGAGATGTCGTTGACCATTGCCGTCACCCCTTTGCCCGGCAGCGCCCGGAACAATTCAACCTGAGGCAGGCCACCATCTGGGGCAGCGTTGGCCACCAGTGACCGGGCCACAGGATGTTCTGAGTGGGCTTCAACGGCCGTAACCCAGCGCATAAACTCATCCTCGTTGAGGGATTCTGTAGCCACCGTTTGTAATTGGAGTGGCCGCTGCGTCAGCGTGCCGGTCTTGTCGAAGAAGACCTGGTTGACCTGGGACAACTGCTCTAGAACGGCCGTTTGCCGCAAAATGATCCCCTGCTCCGTGGCCCGCCCCAGGCCCAGCCAGAGCGTCAGCGGCGTAGCGATGCCCAACGCACAAGGGCAGGCAATCAATAAAACGGACAGGGCCACGATTAGCCCGGTCTCGAAACCAGACTGGTTCGACCAATAAATAAAGGTGAGGGCTGCCAGGAAAACGGCCGTAGGCACCATCAGCGCCGCCACTTTATCGGCCAATCGTTCCACAGGTGCACGCTGCCACAGCGCCTGGTACAGCAGACGGCCAATCTGCCCCACCATTGTCGCCGCGCCGGTGGCCGAGGTGATCACCTCAAAAGAGCCATCCAAGTTGATGGTTCCGGCTCGCACCGAGTCGCCCACTTTGCGGCTAACGGATTCTGGCTCGCCGGTGAGCAGGCTTTCATCCACATCGCCTTCCCCGGTGGCTACCAGACCATCCACCGGAAAACGCTCCCCTGGCCTGATTAAAACGCGTGCGCCGGGCGGCACGGCATCGGCGGCAATTTGCTGCTCGCCGTCGGCCGTGAGCCAGGTCGCTTGCGGGGGCATCTGCTGCCACAGTTGGGCCACCGCTTCATTGCTCACCTTGTGCGCCTGCATCTCCAGCCAGCGGCCAATGGCAACCAAAAAGAGCAGGACAGCGGCCGTATCAAAATAAATGCCCCCCTGACCCAAAATAAAGTTACGCAAAGAAAGGCCAAAGGCGGAAAATGCGCCAATGGCGATAAAGGTGTGGGTATTAGGTCGTCCGCGCAGCAGCCCAGCCAGACCGGCACGCAAAATAGGCAGCCCCAAAAGAAGGACGGCAGGCACGCTCATGAATAAAATCATGATTTCAAAAATATGCGTCAGCCATTCCGTTTCCAGCGTGGCGCGGCCCGTCCATTGGCGAAAGTAAAGCATGAAGCTCAACACCATGATGTGCATGGTCAGCACGCCGCTAATCAGCAGCCGGTTCCAATGCGCTTCTTCCTCGTCGCTGGCCGATTCCCCTTCACCCCAAGCGCGGTAGCCTAGCTGCCGCACCCGCCGCGCCACTTTTTTGGGCGTAACCTGAGCTGGGTCGTAGCTGACGCGGGCTTCTCGCTGTAAAAAGCTGACGTCGGCTTGGGCCACGCCAGGTGTACGAGCCAGTCGCTCCTGAATGAGCCAGGCGCAGGAGGAACACCAGAGGCCACCTAAGGAAAATACGGCCGTTTCCCTTTCCCCGCTCTCTGCCAATGCTCTCTCTGGCACGGTCTCCGCTTCGCCCAACAGTTCGCTGACCTCACGGCACGACGGGCAACAAAACGTCTGCCCATTTTTCGACGTGATCGGATGCCAGGCGGGCAGGCCGCACAAATCGCAGGGAACAGCCTGGTTTACCACAGCATCACGCTCCCCACATGTAGATGGCTCACCCAGCCCCACATCGCCAGGCCGCGCAGGCTCATCTGAACGCCAAATAGAACCACAGCCAGTGCCCCCACAAGACGCAGGTGGGGAACGGCCGTTTGCCAGCCAGAACGCCGCGCCAACAAACCCATTCCCCAGGTGAGCGGCAGCGTGCTCAGGCCAAATACCAGCATTGTCAGCCCGCCCAGCAGCGGTGAACCAGCCGCAGCCGCAGCCAGCAGCGCCGCCAGGACCAGGCCGCAGGGCAAAAAGCCCCAGGCCATGCCCAATCCAAAAGCGGTCAGCGGGCCAGCCTTTTCACTACTTTTCTGAATAGTCAAACGGCGCATCAATCTCCCCCAGAGACGGGTAAAACGCACAAAGATCAGCTCCGGTGACGGCACTCTACCCAGCATTGCCAATGCCATGTAGAACGCAAGAACGGCCGTCACCAAAGCCAATCCTCCCTGCCAAGCTCCCAAGCCAGCAAGAACCGAGCTACTGGCTGCTGCCTCAGATAATTGTTCGCTGTGTGATGAATGCGCACCAGTCATGGCCATCCCCTGCTCTAAGCCTCGTCCGGCCCAGCCAGCCAAAACGCCCAACAGCACATAGCTTGACACACGCCCAAGCTGCACCAGCAGCCAATACCACCCCTGAGTCACGCCGCGCCGTGCCAGCAGCACAGAAACGCCGCCACACATCGTAGCACAGTGGCCCAGACTCCCCGTTAAACCAAGAACAAACACAGCAATCATTATTCACCAGCAGGGCAAAAATCAAAGATTATGCAGATTAAACAGATAAAATCTTACTAATCTGCGTAATCTGTTGATAAAAGCCTCTTTTATGATTCGAAAGCAAAGTTATTAATTAATCATCCAGGTGCGGCCAAGCAGCCACCAGTTGCTAAAGTAATACACCACAAAGAACATGAGGAAGGCGAAGACAAGAACCACGGTGCCCTTCGGGGCAATCTTGCCGTGGGCTTCTTGCCCGTTGGCCGGAATGGCATCTTCCACCAGCGGATTCTCCTGGCTCATTACTAGGGTCAGGCGGCGGGCTTCTTGCCGCTTGCCAGTGAGAATGGAGACTAAAACGATAGTGATGTACATGATGCCGCCGATGATGGCGATGATGGCTCCGATGCCCATGATGCCCAGCATTAATTCGGCTGTGCTGGGGATAAACGCTTTGAACGTAGCTGAAGCAAACGTGATGTCCCAATGACGGCGCGGGACACCCTGCAAGCCAGCCGCAATCATGCCAATGGAGACCAACAACATGCCAAAGCCAAACAGATAAGGCTGCCAGGAAGCCCACTTTTTCAGCTTCAGTTCACGGCGGAAAATGAGGGGGATGAGGTAATAGGTTAACCCCATAAAGGCCAGGGTCGTCCCAGAGACAACCGTGGCATGAAAATGGCCCGGTAGGCGCATGGTGTTATGCGCCGTCATATTGATTTGCTCAGTGCCAATAGTCACGCCTGTTACACCACCAATCCAGCCGAACAAAACCATCGAGATGACCATGGCAGAAAAGCCCGGTTCCCGCCACGGCCCTTTGCGCAGCCATTCAAACAGGCTTTTGGTGTACCCCTTGCGCCGCTGCGCTGCCTCAATCGCGCCAGGAATAGAAAAGGCGTGAATCAGGCTGCCCAGTACGGCCAGGTACATGGCGTAGGAGGTATTGGTCACTTTCCAGATAAAACTGTAGCCGGGATCGGTCAGAAGGTGATGGGCTGAACCGAGATTGATGAACAGAATGTAGAGAATAAACGCCGCTCGCGATAATTTTTCATTCAGCGGCACGGCCCCAACGGTAATGGCTGCCAGCGCATACCAAATGGAAACCATCGCGGCCAAATTGATTTGCTGGGCGGGATGGCCAAATCCCCAAAACAGGTTGCGATAATAGCCAGGGTCCAATGCGGGAATCCAGTCCAGAGACCATAACAAAGCGGGGACAAAGGCCATTGCCCCGGCAACCAGTGTGTAAATGGCGATGATAGCTGCCGCAATCAAACCGTAAGTGACCAGCGGTACAGAGCCTTCATAACGCCGCTCGCGCTTGGCGGTAATAACGGTGCCAAAAAAGAGGAAAACGGCAATCAGGGTTCCCACAGCAAATAGCACAATCCCCAGATAAAAGAGAGGATGTGCCTTTAGGGGAACATAGGCAGTAAATAAGACATCGGCTTTGCCCAACAAAACAATTACGTTGGTCATGATAGCCCCGCCAGCCATGAGGATGAAGGCTACCCAGCCTACTTTGGGCAAAACAAGGCGGGCATTGAGCATAATGGCGCTGCCAAAATAAAGACCAGCAACTTCAAAAAAGACAATCCAGCAGACCAACATATCAAAGCCGTGGGCGGTTAAGATGCGGTAAAACCAGTCTGGCCGCAGCAGGTGAACGGCCTGCCAGCGGGTGAGGGCCAGCAGCAAAGCAAACAAGCCGCCGATTGCCAAAAATGAAACGGCCGCAACCGCATTAGCAATAATCAATTTTTCGGCAGCCAAATCAACTTTTAGGGCAGTGACGGGACAGGTACGAAAATTCGTATCATCTTTCGGTGAGAGGACGGCAATTGTAGCCATTTGTGATTTCTCCTCTGAAAATAGGACGCAGATTCCCCTGATTAGCCTGATAAAAATGATCATGGGAATCAGGTAAATCAGCGTTCCATTTTAATTCATGGTGGTCAACGACAGTTGGTGTCGTCTCCTCTGCAAACGCCCAAACCTGAAAGGCTCACCCCAAAATTTAGTAAAAAACGGTTCTTCACAAAGCAAAACGGGCTCAGTTCATGCCTGTTTTGAAAACCTGTCACATTTCTCATCAAGTTTCCGACAAAAGTCGGCGCATCTTGTAACCCTTTCCCTTACTCTGTCTAACATAGATTCTAGCCACATATCAGTTTGAGCGAGAAAAGAAAAATGGGACACAGATTAACACAGATAGACACTGATTTTTGTTTTTTATCTGTGTAAACCAGTGTTCATCAGTGTCCAATTCCAAAAGTGATATGTAGCTAGACATAGATTTAGTTTTTTGATGAGGTTTGGTGATGGCAGAAGTCGTGGAAAAGCTGACGATTGAGGCACAAGTTTGTTTGATTTGTGGGCAAGTGCGAGAAACGGCCGTATCCCGAGGCATGTCGATTTGTAACAACGGTGGAGAAGTGGTGGGGCAGGTTGCAGCAGTGCTGCTAGACGGCCGTTCCCAACAACCCACCCACCTGGTGCTGTCCCGATTGGTTCCCGAATATCGGCTGGTCCCCATTTGCCAAATAGTAAGCGTCAGTCAGGCGCAGGTGTTGCTGCAACTCTCCAGCGAGCAAATAAACCAGCTGTCTTTGCATATACCCAAACCATAAACCAGACAAAAGTCGGCGACGGCCGTTTCCCAATCCGCTAAGCTAACAACCATTCAAAGACTCGATCCGCATAACACACATATTTCAGGAGAAAAAATGACCCAAGCAATTCTATATCCCGCCTGGCAAGATGTTATTCAATTTGGTGATGCAGGCCCAAACCCACAAAAGATCATCGAAACCGACAACTTTCGCGCCGTGATCGTGGGGCTACAAGCTGGCCAAAAAATACCACCCCATCCAGCGCCTGCCTCTACCTACCACTTTTTTGCCGGAATGGGAAGCATCAACGTCAACGGCGAACGCTTTGCGGTACAGGCTGGTGCCACCATTGTGGTGCCGGATGGCGCAACCCGCAGCATCGAAGCCGAAACCAGGCTGGCTTTTCTGGGCGCACAAGCTGCTCAAATCAATCAATAATCAAAAGAACAGGAGTTTCCCGATGAATCTTTACTTTTTAATGACCTTTTTATTCGTGGCCGTGGCCGGGCTGACTGCACTAGATGCCGCGCTCACCAGCTGGACAATCATCCCGTGGGTGAACGGCCTGCGCTGGCTACGCATTCACTTTATCACCCTGGGCGCGCTTACCGAAATGCTTTTTGGCCTGCTGCCGCTGCTGGTGGCCAAACGGGCCAATCTGCCCAAACCGCGCACCCGGCTGGACACCTGGCTGGTGCTCAATGCGGGCTTGATGCTGCTGCTGGCAGGCATTCCCATCGTCAACAAGGTACTCATTTTTGCGGGCGGCACGCTTAT
>JBNKLQ010000317.1:0-6340 GCA_050292445.1 Promineifilaceae bacterium (SeqCode)
TGGTTGAGCAGGTGCAAAACGGCCGTTCCCATTCCCACCCCATCATCCACTAACAATAATTCCCGATCATGCTGCACCGGGAAGCCTTCGGCACCAACGGCCGTACTTACCAACGCCTTGCCCGCCGCCATCGCTTCAATTAGCTTAAGCCGCGTCCCGCTGCCAACGCGAAACGGCAGCACAAACACCTTCGCTCCCGCCAGATACGGCTCCACCCGCTCCACCCAGCCAGTGAGCGTGATGCCCGGTTCATCCCGCAGCCGCTCCAGCCGAGCGTGTGGCTTTTGTCCCACGATGGTGAACGTGGTAGACGGCCGTTCCCCCCGAATTTGCGGCCACACTTCATCCACAAACCAGAGCACCGCATCCACGTTGGGCCGATAATCCATCTTGCCGCTAAACACGATGTCGCTGGGAATTGCTTCGGCCTCGTCGAGGCTAAACTGCTGCACATCCAGGCTATTAGGGATGACAGTGATGGGTGTCTGGCCATTGGTAAGTTTTTCTAGATGTGATTTGTCGGGGTGGGAAACGGCCGTTACCCAATCCGCCTGCTGGCACGCCCAGCGCTCAAATTTGCGCAACCGCCGCACCTGCTCTGCCGAGTAAGCTGCCGCCACCCAGCGGCGCGGCTGGCGCAAATCGGTCAGGAAATTGCGCCGTTGCAGCTCTGTTTCCGCGTTATGGTCATCAAACACAATCTTGCTGCGCGGGCTGCCGTGACGAATGACGGGCAAATAGCGGGCCAACTCAATGCCCTCAATCTGCACAATGTCAAAATCCTCTGCCTGGAGCATGTTCAGCAGCCTGATGTTAAATGCCTGGCTAAACAGCCGGTGAGCCATGTCCGGGCGGCGCGTGGCTAGCAACTGCTGCAAGCGCTTACCGGTGGTGCGCTGTGGCACCGGCACAGTTTCAATCGTCTGGCACAGTTTGGCAAGCGGGGTTATTTGGTCAGGAACGGCCGTTTGCCCTGGCTCCAAAAAGCTTAGCAGCGACACCTCACACGCTTCCGCCAGCCCCCGAATAATGTGAAAATTACGCAGGCTCGTTCCCTGGTGTGGCGGATATGGTAGTTGTGGCGTCAGCAGTAAAACTTTCATAGAAAAAAGGATTCACCGCAGAGGGCGCGGAGGACGCAGAGTTTTTTATATCTTTCTCTGCGCTCTCCGTGTTCTCTGCGGTTAAATGTTTTTATAAATTTGCAGTGTCATTTGCGCCGCTTTTTGCCAGGTGAACGTTTTCGCCTGGGCACGGCCTCTGGTGATCATCTTCTGGCGCAGGTCAGAATCGGTGAGGACACGGCGCAAAGCATCAGTCCAAACCGCCTCATCATCCAGCGGTAGCTGTAACCCTGCCTCGCCTGCCACCTCTGGCAGCGAGCCACGATTACTGACAATGACCGGACAGCCGCAGTGCATCGCTTCCAGCGCAGGCAGGCCAAACCCTTCGTAGTGGGATGGCGTTACCAGCACCCCGGCCACATGATAAAGATGAGCCAGCTGCTCATCAAAAATGCCGGTCAGGTGGCGCACTTTCCCTTGCAAACCAAGTTCATCAATCGTGGTAAATACCTCTTCGTACAGCCAGCCCTTGCCGCCCACCAGAATGAGCGGCACATCAATTTCGCCCTGCTTCAGCAGCGCATCATACGCCCGAATGAGAAAGGGCAGATTTTTACGCGGCTCCAATGTGCCCACGAAGAGGATGAAGTCACGGGGCAAATTGTGTTTTTGTAGGGTGGCGGTTACGGCCGTTTCCTCATACACCTTTTCATACAACGGATTGGCCGCCAGATGAACCGTCGTGATTTTTCCTGGCGGCACCCGCAGCTGTTCTATCAAATCGTGCCGCGTGGCATGACTATCAGCCGAAATGTGATCGGCCACCTGCACCGCCCGTTCAATCTGGTCAGCATAATACGCCATGCTGTCCCGCGTGAGAAAATGTGGGTAAAAAATGAAGTTCAAATCATGCACAGTGATCACGCTGCGCCGCCCGCCCCACTGCGGCGGAATAAAGTCCGGGCTGTGCAGCACGTCCAGCCGGTGCGGCAGCAGCTCCAACCCCAGCGCCCACCGCTCCAGCTTGTGATGGCTGGGGGTGAACACATTTTTGCGCTGAAAATTGGGAGCTGATGGGGTATGGGAACGGCCGTCTCGCCCCATATGAAACAAGGAATACCGGTTCTCCCCATCCAATACTGCCAGCGCTGGCAGTAAGTGCAAAATGTATTGGCTAATGCCCCCCATCTGATAAAATGGCAGGCGAACGTCAATTCCGATGTGCATAACGGGATTATACTACCAGTGATCGGTAATCAGTAGGTCAGGAATCAGCAAAGCCAGTGATTAAATACCGACCGAGGGATTACTGAATACTGAAAAAAGCCCCTACCGACTCGCCCACTTGCCTTGCCCAAGTTATAATGATTCGCACAATGGCACACGCGCAATATGCGCAAATCTGCGGATAAACACCATCCAGGAGAACAGCTATGGCAAACAATAGCAATTCGGCCGCCACCGATCAGGCCGTCAAAGACCTGCAAAGCCGGCTCGATTGGCTCGATGAAGAGCGGCGCAAGCAAACACGCAAAATTACAGAGCTGGAACAAAAAATCACCCTGCAAGAGCGGGAAATTGCCGGACGCGAGCAACGCATCCAAGATTTGGAGCGTCAGCTTTCTAGCACCACCGCCCAAATCGGCCGGATTCCTAAAGTTGATCTGCAATTGGCTCAGTTTAAAGATGAAATTGTGCAAATGATCGAGCAGTACGATCAGCGACGCATCCAGTCAGAGGCAGAAATGGATCGGCTGCGGCGAGTAGAGCAAGAAGCCAATGCCCGTGAACTGGCTGAACTGCGCAAAGATATCGGCCGAGTACCAAAGCTGCAAAACGATATGGAACTGCGGGTTGCCGAAGAGTCCCGTTTGGCCAACCTCATCGGACAGCAAAAGACTCAGATCGACAATCTGAAAAATCGGCTGGAAGGCTGGGATAGCAATTTTGCCTTCCTGGAAGAAAAAGAGAAGCATAACAATCGCAACATTGCTGATGTACAAACGGCCGTTGTCGAAATCAACAAACGGTGGGAGCACATTTACAGCCGCCTGGACACTTCTAACAGTGCCATTCTGCGCCTGGAAAGCAGCCTGCAAGACATTACCGAAAAGCAAAACCAGGTGCAAGAAAGCACCAAAAATTGGATGGAACAAATCCAAATCGGAGAATACGAGCGCAATCAGCGGCTGGAAGGGTGGCGGCGCGCCATGGAAGAGCAGCAAGACAGCATCGAGCAGTTCAACAAAGAGTTCATCAAATTTTCCGACATGTATAAAGAAGCCAAAATGGCCGTGCAAACCCTCAGCGGCTGGCAAGAAGAGTTGGAAAAGCAGCAGCGCGAAGCGTCTGAAATTTTGCGTGTGGAAACCAGCCGGATGCAGTCTCGCTGGGACGATTTCCGCCACGAAAACGACAAGCGCTGGAAGAGCCAGGGCGTGGATGCTGAGCAGCGCTGGAACACTGTCAACCGGCATGAGCGGGAAATTCGCGAGATGATCGACCTGATCGAAGACAAAATCAGCAAGTTAGAGCAGGAAAAAGATTTGCTCTGGCGCGTGCAAACCGCCCAATCTGATGCACTAAAACAGTTCCCGCGCATGTGGCTGGAAGAAGTAGAAAAAGCCATTGCGCAGAACCCCAACCGCCGTCGCCAGCCCGCCTTGGTGCCCGTGCGCGAAGAATTCGACTAATTTTTTGCCACAGAGGGCACAGAGATTTAAGAGAAAACCTCTTTTTCCTCTGTGTCCTCTGTGGCCAATGCAAATTTTTCCCATATGTATGTAATTGGCACCGCCGGGCACGTAGACCACGGCAAATCCACCCTCGTTCAAGCCCTCACCGGCATTGATCCCGACCGTTTAGCAGAAGAAAAAGCGCGTGAAATGACCATCGACTTGGGCTTTGCCTGGCTGGAACTGGGCGATGAGGAAACGCAAGCCGAAGTGGGTGTGGTTGATGTGCCGGGACATCGGGACTTCATCGAAAACATGCTGGCGGGCGTGGGCGGCATCGATGTGGCCCTGTTTGTGGTGGCTGCCGACGAGGGGGTGATGCCGCAAACGCGGGAACACCTGGCCATTTTGGATTTGCTGGAAGTGCGCGGCGGCGTAGTCGCTCTCACCAAAACCGATCTCATAGCAGATGATCCAGATTGGCTAGAGCTGGTCACTTTGGACGTGAGCGAAGCGCTGCAAGGCACCGTTTTGGCCGATGCACCCATCTTGCCAGTGTCGGCCAAAACCGGGGAAGGCGTGGCTGACCTGAAACAGGTTCTGTGGCAAAAACTAGCGGCGTCGCCACCCCGTCCCGACAACGGCCGTCCCCGACTCCCCATCGACCGCATTTTTACCTTGTCTGGCTTTGGCACAATTGTTACGGGCACGTTAATAGACGGCCGTTTCCACCTCGGCGACACCGTTGAAATTCAGCCAACCGGGCTGAAGGGGCGCATTCGCGGCCTGCAAACACACAAAACCAAGCTGGACGTGGCCCGCCCTGGCAGCCGCGTGGCCATCAACCTCACTGGCCTGGACAAAGACGATCTGGCGAGAGGGCACATCGTGGCTGCGCCGGGCGTCATTGGCCACACCATTTTGTTTGACGCCGCGTATCGCCATCTGCCAGATGCCACCAAGCCGCTGAAGCACAACACGACGGTGAAGCTCTTCGTGGGCGCAGCAGAGCTGCAAGCGCGGGTGCGGGTTTTAGGCAGTGAGCGCATAGAGCCAGGGCAAGAAGGTTGGCTGCAATTGGCAACAAAAGAGCCTGTCGCCGTCACGCGCGGGGATCGCTTTATTTTAAGACGGCCGTCTCCCGGTGAAACCATTGGCGGGGGGCGCGTGCTGGACCCGCATCCGGGTCGCCGCCATCGCCGCTTCCGGCCAGAAACGGTGGCGCGGCTCAAAACGCTGTCGCAGGGCACGCCAGCGGAGCTGCTGCTGCAAACAGTGCAGCGGCTGGAACCCACGTCGGCGCAAAATGTGTTGCAAACGGTGGGGCTGGATCAGGAAACGGCCGTATCCGCCCTGGCAGAACTGGAAGAAAGCAGTCAGGTTGTGCGGCTGGAACAGCAAATCATTTCCCAGGCGGGCTGGCAAACGTTGGTGAGCCAGCTTACCCAGCTGGTGGCGGATTTTCACAAAAATTACCCACTACGATTGGGCGTCTCCCGTGAGGAATTACGCAGCCGGTTGAAGTTGAAAGCGGCCGTTTTTAACCCGCTCATGGCCCAGGCTTCGGCCGAAAACTTATTGACGGAGGCAGGCGCGTTGGTTCATGCGCCCGGCCACGAGGTGCGCTTTTCGGCCGCACAGCAGGAAAAGATCGATGCTTTGCTGGGCGAGTTCGGCCGGTTGGGGATAAATTCGCCGAGCGTTAAGGAAAGTAAAACGGCCGTTGGCGAAGATGTCTACTTTGCCTTGATTGATTTAGGCAAGCTGCGCCCCATCTCAGCCGACGTGGTGTACGATCAGGCTACGTACGATCTGCTCCTCACCCGGCTGATGAATGAGCTGGCGGCAAAAGGCAATCTCAACGCCGCTGGCGTGCGCGATTTGTTGAATACCAGCCGCAAATACGCCATCGCCCTGCTAGAACATCTGGACGAACGCCGCCTCACCCGCCGCGTCGGCGACAATCGAGAACCATTTTAACCTTTCGGGGCAACACCGCCCCGCACCTGTCATTCCCGCGCAGGCGGGAATCCAAAAACCTGGACTCCCGCCTTCGCGGGAGTGACACGATTTGGAGAAAATCATGGAATACAGACAACTTGGCAATTCAGGCGTGCGTGTTTCGGTTATCGGGATGGGCACGAATCAATTCGGCCGTAAAGTCGATCAGGCTGGTGTGAACGATGCTATCGATGCCGCCCTGGATTTGGGCATCAACTTCATCGACACGGCCGATGTGTACACCGGCAGCGAATCGGAAAAAACGCTGGGTAACGCGCTCAAAGGACGCTGGGACAAATTTGTTTTGGCAACCAAGGTGTACTTCAAGGTTGGCGATGGCCCGAACGATTATGGCGCGTCCCGCTACCATATCATGAATGGCGTGGAGGCCAGCCTGCGCCGCCTACAATCAGACCACATCGACCTGTACCAGATGCACCACGTCGACCGCAACACCCCCTGGGAAGAAATCTGGCAGGCAATGGAACAGTTGGTTAAGGAAGGCAAGATACTGTACGTCGGCAGCAGCAATTTCGCCGGCTGGCACATCGCCCAGGCCGACGAAATTGCCAAACAGCGTCACTTTATGGGACTGGTCTC
>JBNKLQ010000318.1:0-6336 GCA_050292445.1 Promineifilaceae bacterium (SeqCode)
GCCCTAACGGTTGGGCAGCTGGATGAACTAACAGTAACCGTTTACATCCCCGAAAATCGGTATGGGCAGATCAACCTTGGCGATGAGGCTACCGTTACGGTTGATTCCTTCCCCAATGAGTCGTTTACGGCCGTTGTGCTGCACATTGCCGACCAGGCTGAATTCACGCCGCGTAATGTGCAAACCAGCGAGGAACGCCAGACCACCGTTTACGCTGTAGAATTAGCGGTCACCGATAAGGATACCCAGCTAAAACCAGGCATGCCCGCTGACGTCCGTTTTGATGTGGGTGGATAAACTATATGATTCCTTGTACGCGGATGAACACGGATGACGCAGATAAAAAATCTGTGTTCATCTGCGTTTATCTGTGTCCTATTTACTTTTCTAGACTTTAAATGCCGAACGGCCGTCCCTATCTCCAATATAATATTGACGAGATACCTTTAATTCCCTACAATCCCACAACTTCATAAAAACGCCTGAAGTAGTAAGCAACAGAGGAAGTCAGCTTACGAATTTTTTGTGATTGAGTTACTCCCATTAATTTTTACCGTCAATTGAAGAAGAAGGAGGAAGGAAATGTTCAACAAATTCTTATCCAAGAAGAGTAACAGAGTTACCCGTGTGTTTTTGTTGCTGTTGCTCCTGGTTGCTGTGGTACTGGCGACCACTCAGTGTTCATCAGCTGAGGAGACCGAAGAGCCTGAACAGGCTGCCGAAACAACCGAAACAACCGAAACTGGAGAAACTGCTGAAGAAAGCGCAGCGAATATTACGTTAGCTATTGAGCATTTCAGCGTGATTGAGGGTACCACGTGGTCTGGTGCCCATGATCGAGCAGGCGATCGCCTGGCCGAGAAATATGATAATGTTGATTATGTGTTCCGGGAAGAAGTTGGGCCAGATGTCGCCGTCCCCTATGCTGAGGAATTGATTTCTGATGGCGCTAACATTGTCATCGGCAATGCTGAGTTCATGGGTTTGCCCCTGGAAGAAATCGCTGACAAATATCCCGATGTCTATTTTGGTTCCATCATTGCCAGTGACTTAAGCACCAAGCGAAACTTTATTCGCCTCTTCCCTCGACAATACCAGGCGCTGTATCTGGAAGGGCTTATCGCGGGGGCGCTAACGGAAACGGGCAATATTGGCATTGTCTCTGCTTTCCCCTCGGTACAGGTGATTCGTCGGCAAAATGGCTTCATCTTGGGCGTACAAGATGCCGCCGAATTGCTGGATAAAGAGATCAACATTTACGTGAAATACGCTGGTGATTGGTTCCTGCCGCCGGAAGAGCGCGGCATTGCCGAAACCTTGATCAGCGAAAACAATGTAGATGTCATTACGCAGCAGACGGATTCAGGCTCGCCGCTGGATGTTGCCCAAGAGCAGGGCATCTGGTTTGTGGGTAAAGATATGGACATTGTCGGGTTCTATGGCTGGTCAGACACCGACACCGTGGCCGTTTCTTTTGATACGCGCTGGGAAGTCCTCTACGACCAAATGATTAATGATTACATGGCGGGGGAAGAAAATCCACAAACGGTTTTGTACCTAGGTATGGATAGCTCTATTACCCTGGCCGATGGCACCGAAATACCCACGGTGGATATCATGAACGATGGCAAGGTTGGTGTTGATGCCATTAGTCCGGCCGCTTTGCCGTCTATTCCTCAAGAGATATTAGACCTTGTTGAGCAGCGTCGTGATGAAATGATCAGTGGTGAATGGGATCCCTTTACGGCCCATGCTTTCATCAGCAATGGCACGGGTTTAGAGCTCGAAGGGCTGCCGCTCCCCGCTGCTGGTGAGGAAGTGAAGCCTGCCGGTGAAGAACCAACTGCAGAATGGCTGCTTTCTAAGTTCAATTTTGATCTGCAAGGCGTCACTCTCTTAGAGTAGATTTCTTGGTTACGGCCGTTCAGGAGGACCAATCATTCCTTAACGAAGATCCTGGCTTTCCAATAAAATAAGAAGAGGCTCCCACACACCAGTTGGGAGCCTCTTCTCTACACAATACAGATAGAAAGGCTCAACGTGCTACTGCAACATATAAAACCTGGCGAAATGGTGCTAGAAGCAAAGGGGATCACCAAACGATTCCCTGGGGTTGTCGCCAATGATCAGATTGATTTTGCCATTAAGTCAGGCGAAATTCACGCTATCTTGGGCGAAAATGGCGCTGGCAAATCCACTTTGATGAAGATCCTTTTTGGCCAATACCAACCGGATGAGGGGGAAATTTTTCTGGGTGGTCAGAAAGTAAAATTTAACTCTCCACTCGACGCCATCGATCGCGGTATCGGCATGGTGCACCAACACCGAAAATTGATTCCCGCACACACGGTCATCGAGAATATCATCCTGGGGCATCCACGCGCAGGCAAGATCCTGGACTATAAGCGCACAACGCGCGAAATCCATGAACTTTGTGACAAATTTGGCTTTACGATTGACATCAAAACTAAAGTGTGGCAGCTGTCTGAAGGTGAAAAGCAGATTGTAGAAATTCTCAAAGCGCTTTATCGCGGGGCTGAACTATTGATCATGGATGAACCAACGGCCGCTTTAACCCCCATCGAGACAGAAAAGCTGTTGACCTCTATTAAAGCGATGTCGCAGGATAGTTTGGCGATTGTTCCCTTTATCACGCATAAATTGCCGATCGTGCTGAATATCAGTGATCGGGTGACTGTTTTGCGCCACGGGAAGGTTGTTTCTTGCATCGAAACAAAAAACGCAACAGAGAAAAGTCTGGCAACGGCCTTGGTGGGGCGAGAGGTTATCTTCGACGTTAAACGGGCCAAGGCAGAAAAGGGTGAAACCATTCTCAAGGTTGAAAACCTCTCGGCGATCAGCGACAAGGGTGTTCGTGCTTTGAATGGTGTCTCCTTTTCAATCCGCAATGGTGAAATCTTTGGCGTTGCTGGCGTTTCGGGCAATGGTCAGCGGGAGCTAGTGGAATGTCTGGCCGGATTGCGTGAGATGGAGGAAGGTCGCATCGTCCTTGATGATCATGACATCACGACGGCTTCTAGCTATGAACGCTGGAAGTTGGGCATGGGCTATATCCCCGCCGATCGTAACCACCTGGGGTCAATTGCAGATTTCTCGCTGGTGGAAAACATGACGATGAATTATTACTTTGATAAAGCGTATCAACATCGTGGGACGCTGGATTATCAAAGGATTCGCAATCTGACGGAAGAGATTGTTGCTGAATATGGGGTTAAGACGCCCAATGCAGATGTGAAGGCAAAAAATCTATCTGGGGGCAATTTACAGAAGTTTATTTTGGCTCGGGTTCTTTCCCGCAGTCCGCGTTTGGTGATTGTGGATTTGCCTACGCAAGGCTTGGATATTGGAGCCATTGAGTTTGTACGCAACAAGTTGAATGAGGCGAAGTTTGAGGATACGGCCGTACTCCTCATTTCTGAAGACCTGGACGAGATCTTTTCCTTGAGTGACTGGATTGCGCCCATTTACGAAGGCCAATTTATGGGCATTATTCCCGCTGAAGACGCCCACCGAGAAAGTGTGGGGGCCATGATGGCGGGCATCACTATGGCAGGGGATGGGCAATGAGAGCAGGTCGTTATCAGTTTAAATTGGTGAAAAGAAATGTGCTAACGCCAGGTCAGGCCGTTCTAAATGCCTTGCTGGCAATTCTTTTTGCCTTGTTCTTGTTCGGTTTTATCTTTATTTTGGCCGGGATCAGTCCCCTGGAAGCGTACCAGGAGATATTTTCTTACGCTTTTTTCAACCAGTTTGGCTTGCCGCTGACAATCAACCGCTTTATTTTTCTCCTTTTTTGTACCTACGCCTTTATCATCCCTTTTCGGGCGGGCCTGTGGAACATTGGTATGACCGGGCAGCTGTACGTTGGGGCTTTAACCGCATATGCCATCTTTTTTGCCTTCGGGGTAAACCAATTTAATGCTCCATATCCCCCCGCCATCATTTTGCTGCCACTGGTAATCTTGGGTGCGGCCATCGGCGGAGCGGTGACCGGGGCGATTGCTGGCTACTTGAAAGGCAAGTACAACACCAACGAGATCGTTGTGACCATGATGTTGAATTTTATGGCTTATTGGTTGGTCTCTTTCATGATCAAAGATGGTGGTATCTTTATGAACGCAGGTGGTCGGGGCGAAAGCTTTGAACTGCCCGACGCCCTGCAAGCTCCGCTGATTTTTGGTGTTCCCATTACAATCTTTATTGCTTTGGGTGCAGGTATTCTGCTGTATTATCTGTTTGCCAAAATGAGGCTTGGCTTTGAAATTAAAGCGTATGGGCAAAATCCATCTGCGGCTGCTTACGCAGGCATTAGCAAATACCGGGTACCCATTCTGGTGTTTATGTTGGGGGGCGTGTTGGCTGGGTTGGCTGGTTACCATTATTTCGGGGCCGTTCCTGGTGTGTATAAAATTGCCCGCAACTACGCCTTTTTTGGCGATATGGCCTTTTATGGCATTATTTGCGGTTTGATTTCCCAGGGGAATCCGTTGGGATCGGTTCCGGTGGCGTTTTTGTTCGGTGGATTGTCCGTAGGCGGCCGTTTTGTTCAGGGAAAATTGGGCATGAGCTTTGGTTTGGATTATGCGTTGCTCGGTGTCCTCATGATTACTTTAGTTGCTTTTCAATACTTTTACCGCTACAAGATTGTCGTGGTTAAAACAGCTGTGTCGCCTTCCCAATCTTGATCAATATTGGGAACGGCCGTAACAGTTAAACTGAAACAAAGTTTTGTCCATCATGACCATTGGTAGAAATTTGTTTTAGTAAGCATTTGGAGAATGTCGATGTGGGAGTTTTGGGTTAGAAGTCTAGATGCTTCAACAATATTTTTAATTGCCGGTCTGGGAGAACTTTTTGGCCAACGCTCCGGCATACTCAATGTTGGCGTAGAGGGCGTGATGCTGTTTGGCGCGACGTTGGGTTTTATCACGGCACAGACCACAGGTAGCTTTCTGTTAGGGTTCCTTGTTGGCATTGCGGTCGGTGGCTTGCTGGGGTTTTTGCATGGCTTCTTTTCCATCACGCTGGGTGGAGATCAGGTGGTTAGCGGCATGGGAATCTGGATTCTTGGTTTTGGCCTGACCACCTACATGGGATCCCCTTTTACCGGCCCCCTGGGCATGGACAGAATCCCCACCATTTTTGGCTTGTCCCCATTTTTCTATGTTGGCATTGTTTTGGCTGCCTTGATTTGGTTTGTATTGACGCGGACAAGCCTGGGACTCAGGATTCGCTCGGTGGGGGAAGACCCCACGGTAGCCGAGGTTTCTGGCATCAGCGTGAACAAAACCAGATATTTATGTGTTACTGTGAGTGGTATGCTGATGGGATTGGCAGGGGCCATTTATGCGCTCGATTACAATCCTGTCTGGAGCTACAACTTTCTCCTGGGGTGGGGCTTTATCGCCCTGGCCCTGGTCTTCTTCTCCATGTGGAACCCGTTGATCCTGATGGCCGGCTCATTGTTGTTCGGCACCATGTGGCAGCTCTCGCTTAGCCCAGAAATGGTATTGCCGGGCGTTTTGTCAAGATATGTTTGGCGCATGATTCCGTTTGGCATTACCCTGGTTGTGTTGCTCTTGATGTCAACCAAACGGTTTAGAACCAGGTGGGGTGCGGCCAAGCCGGAAGCGTTAGGCCAACCCTATTTGAAAGAAGATTAGATTTACCCATTCTGGCGACGACGGCCGATTTCTTCCCGAACGACTGGTGCCACTTTGGTCCCCAACAATTCAATCGCGTGCATCATCTTGTCATGAGGCATGGTGCCTACACCCAATTGCAGCAAAAAGCGGTCGTGGTTGAAAATCTTGTGTTGGTACAAAATCTTTTCAATGATTTCATCCGGGCTGCCCACAAAATTGGCGCCGCGCAGGGTGCAGGAAGCATCGAACTGTTGGCGGCTCATCGGCGGCCAACCGCGCTCCCGACCGATTTTGTTCATCACCTGGGCAAATGGGGGAAAGGCTTCATCCCGTGCCTGCTGCGCGTCGTCGGCGATGTAGCCGTGGGAGTTGATGCTCAGGCTAAGTTTGGCGCGGTCGTGCCCGGCCTGGGCCACGGCCCGATTGTACAGATCCACCAGTCCGGTAAACTGTTCTGGTATGCCGCCAATGATGGCCACGGCCAGCGGCAGTCCCAGCGTGGCGGCCCGCACCACAGACTCTGGCGTGCCACCGACGGCAATCCACACCGGCAGCGGGTCCTGGATCGGTCGGGGATACACGCCTTGGCCCGTCAACGGTGCGCGATGGGTGCCAGTCCAATGTACCTCAACTGCCTCACGTGCTTTCAGTAACAGCTTCAGCTTTTCAT
>JBNKLQ010000319.1:0-6309 GCA_050292445.1 Promineifilaceae bacterium (SeqCode)
TCATGCCGACACGCTTTTTGGCCAAGGCAGAAATTCGGGATTGGTGGTTTGTGGGCAAGATTGCCGCCGCCATTGGCTGTGTGTTTGTGCAGCGTGGGGATAAGGAATCGCGCCGGGAAGCCCGTCAGGCACTCAGCGAAGTCAATTCCTTCCCGCCCATCACTATCTTCCCAGAAGGCAAGCGAGGTCCGGGTGATGCGCTGCTGCCTTTCCGCTATGGGGCATTTGAGATTGTAACGCAAGGTGGTTTTGCCTTTTTGCCCATTGCCGTTACATTCAGCAATTTAGAGATTGCCATTTGGCACCGCAAGGAAAATATCCTGAAGGCATTATGGCGACTGGCCAGCCAGCCGGAACGAATTGAGGTCAATCTTTTGCCCCTGGAAGCCCATCACCCTACGCCAGAAGATGATCCGATTGCTTTAGCGACCGATGTGCAGACACAATTAACTGCCGTTCTCTATCCCCACCAAATCAACACAGAAACAGGCTAACTTTATGGGTTTCATTCGCGGCATTCTACGGCTCATCACCTTCATCTTCCTGCTCCTGACCGTTACGCTGCTGGTTTTGCTAACTGCCTGGCTGCCCGTTCGGCTAAAGGGGGCCCGCCTTTCCGCCTGGCTATTGGTTCCCGTTTGCCGTCTGCTACTATTGCTGTTCAATGTCCAGTTCACCGCCCCAGACGCGGCCCGCATTCCCCAGCATGATGGCTTCATTTTTCCCAACCACCTTTCATTTTTAGACATCATTTTGCTGCTGACCATCTTCCCCGTGCGCTTTTTGAGCAAAGCAGAGATTGCCAACTGGCCATTCATCGGCTGGATTGCCCGGGCCGTGGATACTGTTTTTGTCAATCGGGAAGATAAAAACTCACGTGAGCAGGCACGGGCTTCACTGGCCCATATTCACACTTTTCCCGCTGTCGTTTTGTTCCCTGAAGGGGGTATTTACCAACCGCCTACGGAGCTAAAACCGTTCCGCTTCGGCGCGTTTGAGATTGCCCAAACGGGCAGCCTGCCGTTTATTCCGGCCGTCTTCATTTATGATCCGATTGATATTGTATTTTGGCGTGATGAACCGTTATTTACGGCCGTTTGGCGTTTCGCCTCCCGTCCTGAACCCATCAAAGCCCGTCTTTACTTGCTGCGCACCGTGCAGCCCACACCGGAAGACGATCCACGCCAGCTGGCATTGGAAACGCACGGAGCCATGGCCGCCGTTTATAAATACGGCGGCGGGCACGAAGAGGACGTGATACAGTCAGGAATTTAGTGACTTTATTGTGGTAAAATGCCACCTGTATTGAGTAAATCAGCGAAAAGTAAAAAGTGATAACTCTTTCACTCTCTTACTTTTCACATATAACTTTTCACTTGTAAAATAAGGCATAACAAATTTTATGACATCGACACCATCCACACCCCCCACCCGCCCTCTGGAACCGCAAAAGCGCGCCATTGTTATTGGTGCCTCGTCTGGGATTGGGGCTGCATTGGTCCGCGAACTGGCCCAGAGCGGTTACAGCGTGGCAGCGGTGGCCCGGCGCGAGGCCAAGCTACAGGAATTAAGCGACTCGGTGAATACGGCCGTACCCCACGGCCACGTCTCCATCTACAGTCACAACGTCACCAACTACGATGAAATCCCCACCCTCTTCCAAACCATTGTGCAAGAGTTGGGCGGGCTGGACCTGATCATATACAACGCAGGCGTACAGCCCTCCGTCACCGTCAATGAATATAATTTCGAGAAAGATCGTAAAATGATTGAGGTGAATTTGCTGGGGGCCATTGCCTGGCTAAACCAGGCAGCACTCCGCTTTGAGCGAGCTGGACAGGGCAACATCGTCGGCATCGGCTCCATCGCTGGGGACCGGGGCCGTGTGGGGTCGCCGGTTTACAACACCAGCAAAGCAGGCCTGGCCACCTACCTGGAATCCCTGCGCAACCGGCTAACGCGACACGGCGTCACGGTAACC
Organism: Promineifilaceae bacterium (SeqCode); assembly: GCA_050292445.1. Lineage (GTDB taxonomy): Bacteria > Chloroflexota > Anaerolineae > Promineifilales > Promineifilaceae > Leptofilum. The sequence continues at coordinate 1,982 of JBNKLQ010000319.1, forward strand.
ACCGTTAAGCCAGGCTATGTAGACACCGTTATACTAAGAGAAAACGCCGCCAATCCATTCTGGGTAATCGCCCCCCAGGAAGCGGCCAGGCAAATTCACAAAGCATTTAAGCGAGGCAGGCAAACCGTGTACGTGCCTGCCCGCTGGGGCCTTGTCGGGTTAATTATTCGCCACATCCCTTCAATTATTTTTAGACGATTAAGTTTTTAGTAATTGGGTAACTGAGTAACCAGATAATTGCCAAATTACTGAATTACTCAATCACCATCCAGCAAATATGATGATCGAACAAGAAATCCAAAACGAAACTGAGATAACGACAACGCAACCTTTACCAGCAGATCGGTTAGAGGCGATGGCTGGTTGGGGTGGCGCGAACAGCGGCATGGCGTACCTGTACCGGCCCAGTACGGTGGCGCAGCTGCGGCAAATTTTTGATTTTGCAGCGCAGAACGGCCGTACTATCGGCTTCCGTGGCGGGGGCAACAGCTACGGCGACGCCGCCATGAATGATGAAAGCATCGTGCTAGACCTGACCCGGATGAATCGCATTTTGGCGTGGGACCCGGAAAACGGCCGTCTCACCGTGGAACCAGGCGTCACCTTGCAGCGCGTCTGGGAATATGTCATCGAGGATGGCTGGTGGGTACCCGTAGCCACCGGTACAGCCAAAATCACCGTCGGTGGCGGAGCGGCCATGAATGTGCACGGCAAAAATGCCTGGAAGATGGGTACCTTTGGCGAACACATCTACGAATTTGACCTGATGCTGCCCTCCGGCGAAATTAAAACCTGCAACCGGGAGCAAAACAGCGACCTCTTTTTTGCCGCGATTGGTGGTTTTGGCATGTTGGGCTGCTTCACCAGCCTCACCCTGCACCTCAAGCGCATTTACTCTGGCCTGCTGCAAGTAGAAGCCCTAACCAAGCCCAATTTGAGCAGCACCATGCAGTGGTTCGAAGACTATATGCATAATTCAGATTATCTGGTGGGCTGGCTGGATGCTTTCAGCAAGGGTAAGAAGCTGGGGCGCAGCGAACTGCATCGTGGCATCTACCTCAAACCAGGTGAAGATCCCAACCCGCAGCAAACACTGCGCTTAGAAACCCAACGCATTGATCCAGACATCATGGGCTTTTTCCCCCGCTCGGCATTATGGCGTTTTCAACGGCCGTTTTGGAACAACTTCGGCATGCGCTTTGTCAACATTGGCAAATTCAGCATGGCCCGTCTGCGCGACGGGGCTGTCGGCCGCGAGCCCCACGCCCATTTCCACTTTTTGCTCGACTCGCTCGATTGGCGCAAACCGTTCGGCCCCGGTGGACTCATTCAGTACCAACCGTTTATCCCCAAAGAAACGGCCGAAGAGGCGTTCACCCAAATTTTGCAGCTGGGCCAGCAGCGCGGCCTACCCAACTTCCTTACCGTTATGAAGCGGCACCGGCCCGACCCGTTTTGGTTGACACATGCCCTGGATGGCTTTTCGCTGGCGATGGATTTCCGCATTACGCGGCGCAACCGAGAACGGATGGTGCAGTTGGCTCAGGAAATGGATGAGATTGTGCTGCGGGCAAACGGCCGTTTTTATCTGGCCAAAGACAGTACTCTGCGCCCGCAAGTGGTTCGCGCTTACCTGGGCGAAGAAACCACCCAAAAATTCCTGGCCCTCAAACAGCAGGTTGATCCCGAGAACTTGTTGCAAACGAACCTCTGGCGACGTTTGTTTTCGTAGGTCAATTTTGCAACATTGACCAACAATTTAGTTGCTGAGATTGGTCAATCTTAAAGGCTGGACCAATCAAAAAATTTTAGAAGCTCACGAAGGAGAAGATTCATGTCGCGTACGACCATATCTGTTCTTGCCTTGCTGGTTCTTTTGCTGTTCACGTCCCTGCTCACCCCCATCGTTCGCGCCGATACCCCGCAGCCTGCCGCAGAAACGGCCGTTACCGCCCTGCAAGATGAACCCGTCACGCAAGATGGCACTTCCTCCTCTGCTGGAGACTCCTTCTTCGATGGCGTAGGCGCAATTTTTGCCACACTCGGCGTCTATGTCGTTACCATGTTCACCATGGCCATTGGGACTGAAATTGTTGTCGATATTTTTAAGGGGATTTTGGGCAAGCCGCTGGGCCTGAAAAGCCAACCCAATTCCCGCAAAACATTGGCGGAGTACCAATCATTTTTGCCCGGCCAGTTGGAAGATCTGGGGGTCTCGGCTGAAGCCAAGCTGAAGCTGGAAAAACAGATCGAACAGCTAAACAAGCTGCTGGAACCAGCTTTCACGGCGGAAACGGTGGTCAATCATTTGCGAGAACAAGAATTTACGGCCGCTTTAACCGCGCTCGGTTTAGAAAATATTGGCGACGACACAATTAACCAGGTTAAAGACGTAACGCAGCAAGAACTGCAAAAAGTTATCGAGCAAATTGATACCACAACCTCGCTGGGTAAAGCCGTGCAGGTGGCGTTGGAACGGGGTGGTCTACTGGAAAAAGCGAATAAAGCCATTGATCGATTGGCGCGCAAGGCAACGGCCGTTACCCCCGATCAGGTTTACCAGGCCACTGCCACCCTCGTCACCGGGGAGATTGCTGAAGGTGTTACCGCCTGGACACGCGCCTACCTCACCAGCCTGCAAGAAGAAAGTTACGAGGCCGCCAAAACCATCTACGACAACCAACTCCGGCCGCAAATCACCTCTTTCGGCCTGCCAGCCAACGTGCAGCAACAAATCACCGACCAGTTTGAAAAGTACCTGGAAAACCTAAACACTTATCGCGGCACAGATGTCTATCTGGAATCAGTCAACCGTTTGCTATACGAATTAGAAGTGCATCGCGATGAAGTGCAAAGCTGGATTGGTCAAATGTGGCAACGCCTGGTTAACGGCATCAAGCGTTTCCTGATTCGTGCACCACGAATGCAACACCCCAGGCTAGCCCCCACCACCTACAATTCCCGCATTAAAGATAGCACAGAGGCTGCCGCCAAACTTCTAGACCTTGAGCGAAAAGAAAAAGAGTTGGAAAGTAAACGCATCCGCCGCACCCGCTTTATTTCGGTGCTATTTGGCATATTTCTGGCCTACATGCTGCAAATAGACTCAGCCGATTTGCTGCAAGATTTGTTCCCTGAGGGGGCCAACTTCCTAAGCTTAAACCTGTTGCCAGATTCTTTTATCATCTGGGCGCAAGGCGCATTTCGTCTACAACATATGTTTAACGTAACGGCAGGTGTTATTTTAACCGGTCTGGCCGCCAGTGCCGGATCGGGTTTCTGGCACGATCAACTTTCGCGTCTGCAATCAATCAAAAAGGGCGTGGATCAGGCCCAGGCGGCCTTGCAACCCATTATTATTCAAACCCGCGCAGAAACAACTGACAATAACTAACTGGCAAACGTGTGATGCGTGAAACATGATGGCTCACGCATCACACGAGGAGTTAGACACCCTCCTCTGCCTTCTTCTAATCAAAAATCTGCCGCTCAACCCGCCGCTTGCCCAAGGCCGCAATCAGCCAATAACCGCCCACAATAATCGCTGGCCCAGCAATGGCAGGCAGCACATTCGTCGTCCATTCCGACAGGTCTGGCAAACCCAGCCAGAGGCTCAACACGACAAACAGAAAGATTGTGATGCCCAGGTAGGCCAGAACCGCTTGCTTCAAGGTGGGTACGGGCATAATGCCGCCCAAAAACGAGCGCAAAACAAAATAACCTACAATCGATCCCAGCAAGACCCATTGAATATCCCGCAGCTCCGAGTCTGGCTGATCCAGAACGTAGAGGCGAACCAGCAAAAGGATGCCCAAGGCCGTTTGGGTCAAGCCCAGCATAATCATCGCACTTTGCCCTGCTACCTGTTGTGACCGTTCATCAAAGTTCATCTTAATCCTCCTGGACCCCGTCTATCCAAAACAGTTCATCCAAACCCTTGTGCAACACACGCGCCAGCATCAGGCACAGTTTGATAGTCGGGTTGTATTTATCACTTTCAATTAAACCAATCGTCTGCCGGGTGACGCTGACCTGGTCCGCCAATTCCTGCTGCGTCAAGTCTGCTTCAATCCGGGCAATCTTTACCTTGTTACCAATCTGAATATCACGCATAATCTTGATCCATTCGCTTTATTACGTTTGCAAACATAGCGAGATTGTAAACTATATATTGCATAATGTCAATTATATTTTGCATTTTTATTATATTTATACGATTTTCTATGAATTTTAGAAGTTTAAATGGATTTCTGAACTATTTAAAGAATATCGAGCTCGTAAAATGGAAAAATGATTGCACGGTAACGGGCTGGGATCGGGCCCATGGC
>JBNKLQ010000320.1:0-6303 GCA_050292445.1 Promineifilaceae bacterium (SeqCode)
CTGGCTACTGTACAGCGCCAGGTTTCACTACCTGCATTTGCCCAACTTTATCAATCGGCCACACTGGTTAATGATCCGGCACTTCACGAACGGCTTCATTCACTTTTGTCATGAGTAGTATTATTGCCGTTCCCAGGCGAACCAATCCGGTTTCTTTTCAGATTTAATCTGCGAAATCTGTGTAATCTGCGGATCAATCTTCTGGCCAGTCAGCGCCATCGTAGTAGCGCGTACCGCGATGCCCCTGGCGGGGAATAGGTGAGTCCAGCCGCTCACCAGGGCAGGCTACCATGATAAGCGTGCGCGGACGGCCGGAATTTGGATTTGTGGCCCCGCCGATTAACCCCTTGATTTTGAGGCGACCCACAAGCTGGTTGTTAAAAATGGTGTAAACGTAATCCCCCACATTTAGTTTGGATGGCTTGCCTGCCATGTGAAATTCAAACTCTTTGAGACGGCCGTCGTATAAACTATCTACCCCCTCTTGGCCACGCTTGGCCGGGATGGTTTTGGTAATGCCAAAGCTCATTTTGTTGCTCCTCTTTAGGCTAAATTTTCAAATTGGCTAAGCTGTGCCTGTAATTGACCAAGCTCCGCCCTTGTGTGTTCAATAATGTGCTGTAAATCTTGTTTGACCGCTTCCCACCAGCTCCTGCCTTCGGCTTCCAGCCGCTGGGCTTTGCGCCACAATTTGGCCACGTTGTCCTGGCGCAAAGCGCGATACTGCTGCTGCACTTTGCGCTGCCGCCGCTGAATCTTGAGCAATTGCTCACGCAGCTTGCGGATTTGCAAATTGTCAATGGCTTCCAGCTCGGCAACGGCCGTTGGGTCCAGTTCCCCTGCCAAATTGTGCAAAGCGGACACGTCTTGCCGCTCGTAGGCGATGTTGATGGAGGCCATGATAGCCGTCATATAGGCGCGCTCGGCGCTGCCTGCGGCTAAATCCGGGTGAAAACGGCGGGCCAGCTCACGATAAAGTCGTTTGGCCGCTTCCTTCTCCTGCTTGGGTGTGGCCAGCTCCGGCAGCACAATCTCGTCGAAATGGCCAGTTTCCGTGGTAAAGTCTTCATCCTCTGCGCTAAAGGGATCGGCCGTTTCTGGCGGCAAGTTTGTTTCAACTTCTTGCTGATGCAGCTTGAGTTGGGTCAGGCAGCTTTCTCGTTCGGCCCGAAGCGCCAAGGTTTCTTCAATCAAATCACCTAGTTTGAGCCGGCACTGCATGCGGAAGGCGTTCACCGCTGCCTGTTCCTGGGCCAGCCTGGCTTCGGTGTCTAGCAGCTGCTGCCGCGCCTCGTCAAGATCGGCCTCTACCTTTTGGCGCTGTTGCTGGGGATTGGGAACGGCCGTAATCGTTTTGCTCATAATCAAGAAAAAGCCACAGAGAAGAAAGAGAGGGAAGAGAAACAGGAATTAAACTCAAAAATCTCTGTGAACTCTGCGGCAGATATTTGGATAGGATCTCAATTCGACTTTAAGTATATGTCAGTTAGGCGACGGCTTCAATCTGACCACATCATTATGATTTTATTAAGGTGTGGCGCAAATTGTATATTTTCTCCTGTACAGCGCGTCTGTTAGTTAGTGAAGACGCCACAGATTTTAATTGAACTCTTCACGTAACGGCCGTGTAAAAAAAGGTATACTAAAACAATCATGCAAGAAAACAACCCGAAAGACGGCCGTCTCTACTACCGGTGGGAATGGCAGCTACAATCTGACCCAGAAGCATTTTGGCCCTTTTTTGCCGATACCAATCGCGTTAATCGCGATACGGGCATTTTCCCTGTGGATGAACTGCCGCTGCAAGGCGATGAAGTGGGGAACGGCCGTCGCCGCCTGAAGTTTCGCCTCCCTCTGCCTATTACCTGGGTAGAAGATCCGTTTGAGTGGGTGGCTCCCTACACCTATGGCGTGCTGCGCCAGTATGAAAACGGTCCACTGCGCGCCATGCGTGTGCTGGCTCAAATGACGCCGAATCCTGAAGGCGGGTCTACGCTTGTATATGAAACGTGGCTTGAGCCACGCAATGTAATTGGCCGCCTCGCTGCGCCTATTGCCTTGGGCCTGATTGCTCCGCGTCGCTTTAACAAAGCGGTGCAGACATATGACAAAGTGGCGGCTATTGCTGCTCCGCCCGAATTGCTACAACGGCCGTATCGCTTAGTACCTGGTGCTGAAGGCCGCATGAACGCCATGGCTGATCAATTATTGGCGCAAGGCGCACCGGAAACATTGGTTGCTCGGTTATTGCAAGAGATTAAGCAGGCGGATGATTTGGTGCTGGCCCATTTACGGCCGTATGCCCTGGCTGACCGTTGGGGCGTGCCGCGCCGCAATGTTTTGGAATTGGCACTCATGGCTACCCGCGTGGGACTGCTCGATTTCCAGTGGGAAGTGCTGTGCCCCTTGTGCCGGGGCGCTTCTGACCGCGTCCACAACCACCTCTCTGAGATGGCCACAAATGTGCATTGCCCAACTTGCAATATCGATTTTAAGGCTGATACCGAGCACTCAATTGAGCTGACCTTCGCCCCCAATCCCTCCATTCGTCCGGTGGAGCGGACCGAATTTTGTGTGGCCGGGCCGCAGCAAACGCCTCATGTGGCCGTGCAGCTGCTGCTGTCGCCGGGAGAAAAACAGACGATTAGACCTCAGTTTAGCCTGGGCCGCTATCGCGCACGGACACCACTTCTTGCGGGCAGCCGGCAATTCCTGGTGGCTGAACAAGGCGCTGCCGAAACCGATATTTACATGAATGGCCAGCGTTGGGACGCCGAGATTGAAACGTTGGTCGCCCAGGCCACAATCACATTGCATAACCAAACCGATGACGAACAACTTTTTGTTTTAGAAGAATTGGCCTGGAGCGATCAGGCAATTACCGCTGCGGAGGTAATTTCTTTGCAGCGCTTCCGGGATTTGTTTGCGCAGGAGACGTTGCAGCCAGGTGAGCAGTTTGCCGTGGGTAGCCTGACGGTGCTATTTACTGACTTGCGTGACTCCACGCGCCTCTACCGGGAAATTGGCGACGCACCAGCGTTTGGTCTGGTGCGCAACCATTTTGACGTGCTGCGTGAAGCGATTGATACGGAGGAAGGGGCCATTGTCAAAACCATTGGTGATGCGGTGATGGCTGTCTTCCGGCGACCGGTGTCTGCCATGCGGGCGATAACTAAATCGCAGCAAATTCTGGCCAATCCGCCTGACGGGGTACGGCCGTTGCAGCTCAAAGCGGCCATCCATGCCGGTCATTCCATTGCCGTTACCCTCAATGAGCGGCTGGATTATTTTGGCACCAACATCAATATCGCCGCTCGCCTGGAGAAGTTTTCCCAAGGGGATGACATGATCATCTCCGATTTTGTCTACTGCGACCCCGAGGTGCAGGAATTAATCGCCAACCCGGAATCCCCCATGCAGGCAACGGCTTTTGAAACCCAGCTCAAAGGGTTCGACGATGAATGTTTTAACCTTTGGCGCATAGTGCCGCGCGTGGCTCAATCCACAGCCAACGAGCCCTCAAAACTGGAATAGTAGATTGATGTCGGGCTGGTACTGGTTGGTTGCACATCAAAATAAAGATGGGTGCGGTTTTCGTGGTAAACGGCCGTTACCAGATAGATATTTGACCACCCTTTATCTGTCAACGTAGAAAGAAATTGATTGTCCTCTGGCCGTGTCCAGTTGATACCATCTTCACTTAGCGCAACACCTAACCCATAATCCCGCATTTGCCGATCTGTGTTGAAGTGGGACGATTCGTAGATCATGACCCAACCGTCTGGCGTTTGCATCACGTTGGCGTCCATCACCCGGTCGTTATCCCAGGCACCGGAGCGCCCCGGCTTAAAAATAGGGTCACTTTCGGCCACGATGGTTGCCGTGGTGGTGGGAATATCATATTTGGTCCAGGTGGCCCCATCTTCTGAAAACGCCAGCCCAATCTGCCGATCCCTATCTACCTCAGAATCACCGCGATTGCCGTCATAATACATCGCATAGCCATCTTCGGTTTTGGACACGCTGGGGTTGAGCACGGCATGTTCATCCCAGCTGCCTTCGGGACCGGGCAGCAGCACAGGGGCTGGATCGGCCACAAAGGGACCAAATGGTGAGTCAGCCGTGGCCCGGCCAATTTTGCCTGGACCGGAAAAGTTACCCGTGTCGATGGTATAAAAATAGAGCATCCAGGTGCCATCCTCCGCCACGACGACCGAGGAAACAAATAAAGAGACACCAGTGTAATCGATGCCCTCACCGGTAAAAATTGGTTCATCAGTCATCCGTGTCCAATTTTCACCATCGGGTGAGGTAGCATAACCTACCATCACATGGGCGGGCCAGCCAGAAATGCCGTTGTAAAACATGTGGAACTGGCCCTCATGAAAAATCACAGCGCCTGGGTCAATGAAAGCAGATTCCCAACTATTGCCGCCTGTGCCCAAAATGAGCTTGTAATCGGCAAACGGGCCTGCTGGGGTGGGTGATGGAGAAGGGGTCGCCGTTGATGTGGGGCTGGGAATGGGCGTCTGCGTGGGGGGAACGGCCGTATCCGTCGGCTTGGGTGTTGCGGTTGGCTTGGTGGTGGCTGTTGGTGGTATGTCGGCAACGGCCGTTGCTGGCTGTGGTGTTGCGGTTGGGGCAACTGCTGCGCTACAAGCTGTTAGCCCTCCCCCCAAGAGAAGCCAGAGGAAGGCCCAAAAATTGAAGATTTGTTTGCTTTTCATGTTTACGCTCCATAGAGATAATGACTTCCAGTGGGGGTTGTTAATTAGACGCAGAGCGCGATGATATTTTTATTGCCAAGAAGTAAGATTCCCTTTATGCTTATACTGTCGTGTTTTAGGAGTGAGGTAATGGCAAAAAGCAATCAGTTGACCCAGGCACAATTTGAACAAAAACTAGATCAAATAAAAGTACAGCGCGAGGAATTGTTGGGCTTGATACGGCCGTTGTCCAATACCATGCGCAATTGGAAGCCCAATGATGACCAGATGAACATCCACGAGATTTTGGTACACATTGGCAGCAGCGAATGTCGTTATGCTTCCCGGTTGGGTGAAAAACTGTCTGATCCCAGCGAGGTGACGCTAATGCGCTACTTGCACCAATCGCGCGAGAATGTGCTGGCCCGGCTTCATCAGCTCAGCGATGATCAGCTTAACCAGGAATTTGCAGATGGTTGGTGGGTCGCTGATGTTCTGGATCGAATTTTGACCCATGAACTGGAGCATATCACTCAAATTCAGGAGATTTTGAGTCAATGGCGGTTTCATTTCCTGGCGCGACTGGCAGCAGAGCGGGCTGAGTTGTTTACCATGCTCCTGGGTCTTTCAGAAGATCAGCTTACCACTGCCGAACCGATGTCCGGTTGGACGATCAAAGATTTGTTGGCCCACATAGCTTTTTGGGATGGCTTTCACACCAATCGGATGCAGCGGGTGGTAGACGGCCGTATCCAGGAAATCAGTGAAATTGGCGACGATGCTGACATGAACGCTTTCAATGCCAAACTCCTGGCCGAGCAAAAAGAGATGCCGCTGGAACAAGCCATCGCCATGCTGCACAAAGAGCGCAGCGGTTTCATGCAATTGCTCAAACGGCTGACTGATCTGGAACTTCAAAGCCAAATCCGGCTGCCGTGGGGTTGGCGCACCCACATCCGCGTTTGGGCCAGATGGCGTTACCAACATGACGCTGAACATGCCGGCCACATTCGTGTCTGGCGTGCTGAACTGCCCCGCGAAGAAAAACACCACAATGGCCCTACGGCCGTACTCCGTGCTCTGCTTAAGGCATGCCGCAAAGAATTTGTGGCCCTTTTGCCTCTTGTGCCGGAAGCGGAATGGGATAATCGCCAGGTGTGTGGGGTCTGGACCATGAAAGATCTGGTTGGCCACCTGACGGCCTGGGCTGAAGTTGGTGCGGCTGCATTGGTGCAGATACTCGAAGGGGAGACGCCCAATATGAAACCGATTTCTGATTTTGGAGCGTGGAATATGGAGCAAGCAGCCAGGCGAGCCGATCTGCCCTGGGAGAAAGTGTGGCAGGCGTATGAAGCCTCTTACCAGACGCTTTTGTCGGGGCTAGATGAACTTTCCGAGGAACAGTTGGTTGAGGAATTTGACACGCCGTGGGGAACACGTATCAGTATGTACCGCTGGCTTACTATCTGGCCGCTGCATGAGCGAGAACACGCGGTTGACGTGCGTCACGCCCTCAACCTCACCCGTTGGCCCAAACGCCTGACGGAACATCCGCAACAATAATTGAAGGGGCGATGCACATCGCCCCTTCAATAAA
>JBNKLQ010000321.1:0-6302 GCA_050292445.1 Promineifilaceae bacterium (SeqCode)
AACGTTGGGGATGATAAAGCTGCCGTCGGCTTCACCCTGGCCAACCCAAACGGCCGTATCCCCCCCTTGCAAATCGCTCAAAGCAATCCACGGGTTGGCAATCGTCTCGCGAATCTTGGCCCCAGACAGACCACCCCAGAGGTGACCCTGATAGGGCAGACCGCCGTTAAAAGGTACATACACCTCGGCGTTGGCAATGACGCCACGAATTTCGCCGGAAACGGCCGTGTTTGTCAGCAGATTTGTTGGTCGGACAAAGCCAAAGATTGTCACCGGGAATGGCTCATTGGCAATCACAAATTCGGTGTCATAGCCGGTAGAGCCTTCTTGAATCCAAGAATCCCACGGCTTGTTGCCTTCCAACGTGGTGGTTTGCACCCAATCGGTGCCGTCTGGTGGTACGACCCACGCTTCAAACCGGTTGGTGCCCAGGTTGGGGATAACGATGTCGCCATTTTCATCGCTCAGGCATTTGCCGCCAGAGCCTTCGATGGGAATGGGCGCGCCGTCGGCCCAGGCGTAGCCGTTGGGGCCAGTTCCTGGTTCGTATTCGGTACAGAGCGGGTTACCGTAAACATCATTGGTCACTTCTCCACCCAGATCACCAATGTGGCCGGAAAATCCAGCCAAGCCTGCTTCTGCGGGCACATCTGCGGCCGAGTTGGGCAGGCCGTTATCCTCAAATACCTTGATAATCAATGTGGCGGTGGGCAGCGGCTGTGGCTGCATAGAAACGTTGACCGTGGCCACCCCAGGATTGTCTACATCTTCTTCCATGGGGATGGTGAACCATTGGCCATCCAGCTTAAAGCCATCGGCAATGACCGAAATGAGATAACGTCCTGGATCAAGATTCAGGGTGGTGCCTTCACTTAATACGGTTTCGTCACCCTGAGTAACGATGGGACTCCAGCTAGGAATGGCCGCAATGCTAGGCCAGTTACACGTTGCTGGATAATCGGGATTGGGGATGGTTTCTGCCTCATCCCAGAACGGGGCACAGCCGCCGGTGTACCGGTCGGTTCTGGTTTCCCCGGTATTATCCTCGTTGATAATAAATTTGTATTCAGTAACGGGATCGCCTTCGACAATGCCGGGGGGATTTGGCTCGCCGATGGGGGTTCCCCAGAGTGGCTCTGTGCGGGCACTGGCAACTTTTAGGGCAATGGTTTGGGTCGTGGCGGTGGGGGCCGCCGGGGCAGCGGGTTCTGCGCTGACAACGAGTTTGTCGATTGCAGAGGAACCGGCTGTGTCAACCATTGCAGATGAAGCTGGCAGTATGGCTATAAGGGCAATGCACAAGCCGAGCAGCAATAATAGCAACAATGATCCTCTTCGTTCCATGTAAACCTCCTGGACGCATCTGAAAAGTTCAGACCTTGGTATAACGAAATGGAGTACCGGCCTTTGGATTGTCAGATTCGATGCAGGGATTGACTGGTACTCCAATACTAATAATAGGAAAAAAAGAGGCGGGAAAAGTTGAAAAAGCTTGGGGTTAATTGTGAAGAATTGGTGAAAGGTTGAGGAACATTAAGCCGTAGGGTCAGACAGCAAAGAACGCACGTAGATAATTAGTTCCAGGGGATCAACCGGTTTTATCAGGAAGCCTCTGGCACCATTGCGCATTGCCTTTTGTTGCACGGCGGTAGAAATTTGGGCAGAGAAAATAACCGTTTGGGTGTTTGCATGGAAGGTTCGCACTTCTGAAAGGAGGGGCAACCCGCTTTCACCGGAGAGATCGAGGTCAAGTAAGAGGAGATCGAACGGTTTAGTTTGCAGCTGTTGGCGTGCGGTGGGGAGGGAAACGGCCGTTTCCACACCAAATCCAGCCCGTTGCAGCACCAACGCCATTGTAGAGCGCAAATTTGGATCATCTTCCACAAGTAATAGCTCTTGCTTGCCACTATTAGCAACCCCATACATAAACCTATTATAGATATGTATGGTCCAGCAAAAATATGGAAAAATTTGAGGAAATTGAGCTGCAATAAGTACAAAATCAGGAGAGATTACGCCACCAACCGATAGCCCTCTCCTCGGACCGTGATGAGGTAGCGCGGGTTGCGAGAATCATTTTCAATCACCTTACGCAGCTCGTGAATACGCCAACGCGTCACTTCCTTAGCCTCGATGGGTGTCGTTTCATACCCTTGCGCTTCCATTACCAGCTTCTGATACCCCAATGTGTTGGGTGAAAAGCGCAGCAAGACGGTGAGATAATCAAAGCCAGTAGGAGTAAGCGACAACTCATCACCATTCAGCGACGCAATACGGGTATGCAAATCTAATAAAAACGGACCACGCTGCAAATATCGTGTTTCATCTGCTTCCTGTGCAGATCTCTCCTGCTCATTCTGCTCAAAACCGTCAATCTGATTTAGCTCCCCTAGCAAACGCTGCATTTCATGCATAATCGCCCGGCGACGATTGGGCTGATATTGAGATAAAACTTGCTTCACACGGGACAAAATCTGTGAAGGGTCAATGGGCTTGAGTAAATAATCTGCCGCGCCACGCCGCACCGCTTCAATAGCCGAATCCAAGCTGGCAAAAGCAGTCAACAATAGCACAGGCATGTCAGGATAAATTTGCTTGATCTCAGTGAGCAGCACAAGTCCGCTTTTTTTAGGCATTTTTATGTCTAAAAAGGCAAGGTCAAACGGCTTTGCTTTTAATTGCTCATGTGCCTCATTAGCATCCGCCGCAGTGGTTACAACATATCCTTCCCGCTGCAAGATCAGGCTCAGCGTCATGCGCAAATTAGGTTCGTCGTCAACAATTAAGATGGTGTAGTTGGACTCCATAACATCCTCAAGTGATTATTCTGACAGGGTTGGCAGCCAAATAGTAAAGGTCGCGCCTTGACCCAACTTACTTTCTACAGCGATGCGCCCACCATGTTTTTGCACAATGTCATAACAGATAGCCAATCCCAAACCAGTGCCACTATCTTTTTGCGTAAAAAATGGTTCAAATAACTTTTCTTTATTCTCATTGGAAATGCCAATTCCCGTATCTTTTATCGCCAATCCCACATGATTCGGGTCAGAAACAGGGGAGATGGTAAGCTCCCCACCATCTGGTGACATCGCATCAATCGCGTTCAGGCAAATATTGATAACCACTTGCTTTAGCTGGTTGGCATCACCTAAAACCCAAGTTGGCTCTTTGTGAGTTTCAAACGTACAGCTGATGTTATTCTGCTTTAGATGCTCGCGTAGAATTAAATGCACCTGACCAACAACATCTGGTAAGGAAACGGGCTTCTGGGTATTGCTATTTGCCTGACGATAAACATCCCGCAGTTGCAGCACGAGGTTTGTAAGCCTGTTCGTTTCTGAGAGGGCCATCTTCAGGTAAGATTGCGTTGCCGTCTCCTGTTCCAAATCCTGCTGTATTAAGAATAGGCAATTCTTGATGGTTTGCAAGGGATTATTGAGCTCATGAGCAACAGAGGCAACCATGCGTCCCATTGCCGATAGTTTTTGGGCTTGTACCAGTTGCGCCCGGGTTGATTGCTCCTTCTGTAAGATTTCGCCCAGATCGTTGAAGAGCAACGCGTTTTGCACGGCCAAAGAAGCTTGTGAAGCCAAGAGCTCCAGCTGGCGCATGGTAGTGCGGTTAAAGGTACCGGGCTTGTCGCTTTGCACAACCAAAAAGCCGGAGGTGTCATCGGCGATGCGCAGAGGGGCGGCAACATAGGCGGGTTGGGCGGTGCTGTTAAGCTCTGCCTGGTTTGAATCATTATCTGTGATGAGGACAGGCTTGCCGGTATCCATGATGAGCTTAAGCGGCGGTAGAGAGCTTAAATCTTCCCGGTTGATGAGTTTTTGCAGGGCGTTGGGCAGCGTGTCATCTTGCTGGTCGGGATGACTAAATTGGGTACGGTAGATTTCGTTGTTACGCAGCAGGAATACGGCCGTTCCCATACTATCTACCATTTCCATTGCCTGTTGAATAATCGTTTGCAAGACCTCTTCCATCTCCAAGCTTTGGCTCAGAGCAACGGCCGCACGGGCCAAATATTCCGCCTGCTGCCGCTGGCTGCGTTCCGACTGGTACAGGCGGGCCGTGTTAATGGCCACCGCCGCTGAATCGGCCAAACGCAGCAGCAGCCGTTCATCCTGGGGGGTAAAGACATGCGTTTGCGACTGGTTTTGCACCATAATGGTACCCAGCTGATGACGGCCGCTTTGCAATGGCACAATCACCAGTGAAGCGGGTGCATTGTCAGGGGAAAAAATATCAGCATAGGACGTCTGGCTAACTTCTGGCAAGTTAATTAATTTGCCAGTACGAAACACTTCGTCAACCAATCCTTCGTTGAGATCTAAGAATAGGCTCGATAAATCATTTTCCATCTGGCCACTCCAAATAGCTGGCGTAAGATAATTTTCGTTGTCATCCAGCAAATGAATGACAACACCTTCTGCCCGCGTGAGCAACTTAGGCGTTGAATCGGCAATGAGCTGCAAAATATTGTCTAAATCAAGCGTTTCGTTAAGCGACTGATTGATAGCGGCCAGGGTCGCTGTTTCGTTTAGCCGACGGCGAATCTCCTCCAGCTGATTGGCATGGCTAATGGCGATAGCGGCCCAGTTGGCAGCAGCCGTCAGGGTGCGAATGCTTTCCTCATCAAAAGCATGAGGCTGCCGGTGGGTGGCTTGGATAAGTCCTAACCGATTTTGACCCAGGGCCAACGGCACGGCAATAAGCGATTGGGGATGACAGGGGCACATATTGGTGATATTGAAACGGCCGTTTGCCTCCGCCACATGCACCACCTCCCCAGTACGCATCACCTTACCCGGCACGCCTTCTTGCAAAGACAGCCGCTCGCCCAGCAGTTGTTGTGCCTCCAAACCATCTGCCGCTACATAGGTTAGATGATTCTGCTCCCGCAAAATAATCGACAGACATTCAGCCTTCACCAGCGGCATCACCTGTTCAATCACATCAGAAAAAATCTTGGGCAGCTCCAGGCTGGAAACAACAGATTGACCCAGCTGGCTCAACACCACCAGCTCCTGATTATGCCGCTCCATCTGAATTTCCGCCTGTTTCCGCTCCGTAATATCCTGCTTAATGGCGATGTAATGGGTAATTTCTTGCTGCTTGTTACGAACCGGGGCAATGGTTTGATTTTCTATATAAACAGTGCCATCTTGCCGCAGATTAACCAACTCCCCTTCCCAAACATGGCCCGCCTTAATCGTTTGCCACATCGTCTTGAATCTTTCTGATTCATGCTGGCCCGAATTAAAAATGCTGGCATCCTGGCCAATCAGCGATTCAAATTCATAGCCTGTCATTTCGGTCAAGGCTGGATTAACCCATTCAATTAATCCCATATGATTCGTAATCATGATGCCGTTTGCTGCCGCTTCCAGCGCCGTTGTTTGCAATTGCAGTTGTTCCTGAGATTTAATCCTTTCAGAAATGTCGCGCACAACGTAAAGCTGCAAACTACTTGTCTCACTTTCTGACTCAACACGGTTGACAGTCACCTCAGCTGTGTAGTGCAGTTCCTTACGCGGATTAAGTATTAATTCTGTCCGAAAAATCTTTCCCTGAGACAGACTAACATCTATTTCTGCAAGCAGCGATGACCAATTTTGCGTATCAGAAACCAGGAAATTAGATACTTTCTGGCCACGCAGCTGATGTTGGGAGAAGCCGAGTAATTTTTCGGCCATACGATTGCAAGACAAAATTTGATGATCCCTCTTATTGACAACAATGACGCCATCTGTGAGGCTAGCAAACACAATTTCCAAAAAGTTATTGGCTGTGTCCAGGGCTTTCTCCGTGCGCTGATACCGGCCAATCACTTCTACCAATGGCTTAAATGCATAGTAATAGATAATGGGAAACACAAAAATGGCGAGCAGCGAAGCATCTATCGTGCCTTCTAATAAAAGTTCACGAAAGGTCGCATCCGGATCAAAATACAATGGCTCCATGGTAAGCATAATCGTCAATTCCACGACAAATACGGAGATCATCAATACCCGCATGAGATGCAAAGGGGAAAGATTCAACACCCTGTTGCTTTGAGGCAATTTCGTGAGAATGGGGCCTGGTTTAAAGGTTGTCTGATTGGACATAGATGCTTCTCCAAATGAATGCGCTACTGTTGCAGCCTCATGGACCACTGTTTAAGGTGCGGCAAAATCAATTCACCGACGCCAAGGGCATTTTATGCCAATTTTATAATTTAGCACTTAACAACTGTATGACGATATGAATCCAAAGCAAGGGCACCCTAAACAAAAAACCGGATTTTGAGCAGCATCCTG
>JBNKLQ010000322.1:0-6276 GCA_050292445.1 Promineifilaceae bacterium (SeqCode)
GGCTTATGCTCCGGTTGCTGACTACCCCGATGGGCACGATGATTTTCCCATTGTGGACGTGACACAGGCGGAGGCGTATCTGTTCTGCGATTGGCTGTCGGAGAAAATTGGTGTGCCGGTAACATTGCCGACGGAGTTTCAATGGGAAAAAGCGGCGCGGGGGGTGGACGGCCGTATCTATCCCTGGGGCAACACAAAACCCCGTCCCGAAATTCAGTGGCAGGCCACCTTTCCCGTTAGGCCCGCCAGCTATTTGTTTAGCCTGCTGGTAAAGCCGCGCCGCGAGTGGGCGCGGGCAGGCTGGTATTGGCGCAACGGCTATCCGCTGCCGGTCGGCTCCCTTCCGCAAAACGTGTCGCCCTACGGCTGCGTAGACATGAGCGGCAATATTTGGGAATGGACCAGCAGCCTGTACAATCCAGACTTGCCCGGTTTTCACGTGGTGAAAGGTGGCTCCTGGGGCTACACCATCCACCACGCGGCGTGCAACGTACGCAGCGCGTGCAGCGTGACCACCCCCAGCCGTGATTATCACGCGCAGGGAACAGGGTTTCGGGTGATGGCACTGGCAAAGCCGGAGTCTGTAAAAAATGATAAGTAAAAAATAAAATGGACCAACTCAATCTCATCATCATTGCGCTTGTTTTGCTAGGCACGGCCGTTTTCATCTACCGCCGCTTACCGAGGGAGCTAACACGCTGCCCGCAGTGTGGCTATGCGCAACCGCCTGGGGAGTGGCCCACCAAAAATCAGCGACGGCACGTGAACGGTCGTTACACCATCACCCCCTTACCCACCTGCCCGCAATGTAATTTTGTTTATGAAGAATTGAAATCGTCAAAGCCACCAAAACGGCCGTTAAAATGACACAAGATCTCAACCAACGTCCCCAACTTTCGCCCGATAGGGTGATGGCTGTCACCAACACACTGGCCCGCTGGCTGCCTGGTGGAGAAGAAACGGCCGTTGCCCTCTGGTCGCCAGCAGAGTGGGAAGCGGCGCTGTGGGCAGTGTATTGGCAGAACGCCCTGCCCTGGCTAGCCAATCGGGTAGCCGAGACTGGTATCGAGTTGCCTGAGGAGGTGAACGGCCGTCTGCAAACCATCAATACCGCCAGCCGGGAACGAACCCGGCGAATGCTGGACGCCTGCACCGAAATTTTGGCCGCGTTTCGGCTGGCAGGCATTGAAACGATTTTGCTCAAAGGCGCAGTGCTGGCACCACTCATCTACCCAGACCCGTTGCAGCGCCCACTAGCCGACCTGGATTTACTCATCCAAGCCAAAGATGTGGCGGCCAGCCGGGAAATCATGCTGAAGCAGCTTGGCTATCGGTATTACTCCCGCTCGGCAGAGGATGAAGTGTACTTGCGCGGCGAGCGCAAGGAAAATATCTGGGCACCAGACAACGTGCATCCGGTAGAGATTCATTTCACCTTGCGTGAGGAGTATGCGGGGATTGGGTATGAGTTGGCGGAAATCATGTGGCAGGAAAGTGCGGAACGGCCGTATTGGCAAAACACAACTGCTCGCATTCCCCATCCCGCTGCCCTGCTGCTGCACGTTTGCGCCCACGCCAGCAGCGATTGGCTGATTCAGCGGGGCCGGCTGATGCACATCGACGACATCCGCAAGCTGTGTGCCCAAATGCAGCCAGCCGATTGGCAAACATTTAGTCGATTGGTGCAGCCTAGCACTGCCCGTTTTATCTTTCCAGCCCTTGCTTTTGTGCAAAAATATTCGCCGCTGCCCATTCCGGAAGCCATCATAAAGTCACTACGCGAAGATTGCCCGGCTGCGCTGCTATCTTGGCTGGATCAAACAGAAATAGCCACCGCGTCTGAATCAAACTCAACTGACCGCAGTGGCATCGGCCTGAAAATTGCCCATCGCCTATCCCGCTCCAGGCTAGACAGGACGCACTTTTGGCTGCGCTCCTTTTTCCCCCGTCGATTCAATTTGGCCAAGCGGTATCCCAGGCTAGTGGAAACGCCTCTGTGGCCACTGGCTTATCTGCTCATCAATACCGACCGTCTGAGGCACATGATACGGAAAGTAATTGAGTAATTCGACAATTACCAAATTACTCAATTTCCCAATTACAAAACAATATGGACGAAATCATCCAAGTAAAAAATCTGAGCAAAACATACCAGAGCCGGGGCAAGGCGGTTACGGCCGTTTCTAACGTCACTTTCTCCGTGAACCAGGGCGAACTGTTTGGCCTGTTTGGACCAAATGGCGCGGGAAAAAGCACCATCGTGCGCATGCTCACCACCCTGCTGGCACCAACCAGCGGCACGGCAACGGTGAATGGCTTCGATGTAGTGCAGCAAGAGATGCAGGTGCGGGCGTCGATTGGTTTGGTAACGGCGGATGAACGTTCTTTTTACGGCCGTCTCACCGCCCGCCAAAATTTACAGTTCTACGCCGCCATGCAAAACGTACCGCGCAGCCGAATCGGAACGCGAATCAAGGATGTCCTGGACTTGTTTGGTTTGAGTCACAAAGCCGACGCCGCTACCCAATCCCTCTCCACCGGGCAAAAGCAGCGGCTCAACATGGCCCGCGCCCTCATCCACAATCCACCCATTCTGTTTTTGGATGAGCCGACCAAGAGCATGGACGTGCAAACCAGCGATTTTGTAAAAAAATTAATTCGTGAGGAACTGGTCAACAAAATGGGCAAAACTGTCATGTTTATCAGCCATGAGCTGTACGAGATGGAGAATTTTTGTGACCGGGTGATTATTTTGGCCAGCGGCACGGTGCAGGCGGTGGGCACACCGGCTGAACTTGGCGCGTTGTTACCCCGCCGCGCTTTATTCCGGTTAGTGGTGGAAGGGGATGCAGATAAGTTGGCAGCCAATTGGCGGTCTTTATCGGGCGTAGAATCTGTCGCTGAAATATCGCGGGGAGCGGCCACGACCACGTTTGACGTGGCGTTAGAAGATGAGCGGGTTTGGTTTGCAGTGGTGGAGGTGATTCAGGGGGGAAACGGCCGTCTGGAAAGCTACCACCGCGCCGATGATGAATCCTTACGCCGCATCGTCGCCCATTTCAGCCAAGAATGACTCATAGCCCGACCAAAATTCATCTTTCGGCAATGCTTTCCCACACTGTTTAATTAACTCAAGAAGCATTCCTTGACGCTCGAAGTGCAAGATCAGAGAAATAACTTTAGCCTCCAGTGTGTCACCTTTAAGATTTTCATAATCCAAATCAAATTTTCTTAAGTCAAAACACAACGTTCTGAGGCCATCCATGTCAAAACTGGCAGCCAGTTTTTGGCGCAATTCTGTATCGCCGAAAGAATGTTCTTGTTGAGTTGACTGTTCATCACTTGTTTCTTGCGACAAACCAAACCACTTCTGAAGATGACCAACCAGGGACGTTATATCTGTCTCCTTGAAAGTTTGAATTACATCATCAAGCAAGAATTCAACTTTTTCAAAACATTTACGGTCTTCGATCCACTGCCTACGCACCTCTTTGTAGGCAAATGCAGAATTTATTGAGTACGAGAAAACAAATATTGATTTGTAATGCTCAGATAATAAAGCACCAAAGTTTTTGAACTGTAAAAAATAGATGGGATCCTTATCCTGAATTATATTTTCATCAAGGTAACCTAATACAATTTTATTTGTTGCAGTCATTATCTCATGATGCTCAAGCTCCATTCCTGTAGTAGGATCTGTTGTTTTTGTTGGCTCCAATTGTAGACCCAACGTTTCTAAAGCCTGTGCTAGAATTTGGACGATTTCGTCTGGTAGACGAAAATCGGTTAAAACTGTGTACATTCTTTGTATGGGCTCATGTGCAACAGCTTTTGCCACTTTTGAATCCGATGGGAGACCAGTTTTATTAAGATAACTCTTACCAAATTGGGTAAGGCCTTGTTCGAAACTTGATTTTTGAGGTGACAAATTATTCATTTCGTACTCCATTTTCTACTGGAGACTTTATTGATGACATGTTCACAGAGCTGTTCAGTAACGGTGAAAATAATGTTTTCACCGTTGTCTGCAATGCTTGCTCACTAGTATCCTGTGTAAGCAATTCATAAACTTTCCCACCTGTTAGTTGAATCACTTTGATGTTGTGGCTCTCAGCAAAGGCAAATAAGGTGTCATCTGCCACGACATCCACGAGCACAAAAACAGCCTCAACGGGAGCTGGCAACCTCAATACATCCTTCAGATACCAAACGGCCGTGTGAAATTCAGATACCGTAATCCAATCGGGAGAATGAGCTGACTCTTCACCAGTCGTCACGTCAATCACCATGCTGCTACTCTCATTTCGGGCAACAAGATCAATACTGGCCGTCATTTGGTCAGAGATAGCAACCTCCCGTGTGGGTTCATTTTTTATTTCGTCAAGGGCTTGAACCTCATACCCAAATGGCTGGAGCAGCCGGACAATTGCTTTATTCATAACCTCAACACCGCGCGACATTTCCGGCTCCCGCAACCAAAGCCAGGCACTTATACTGATAAAAAACATATAAAAGACAATGACAAATAAACCCATGAGAAATTCATTACGAATATTAAGTGCTCCATTGTCGCTTATATTGGAGCCCACGGTAAAAAAGGTAACCGGAAGAATTAGAATAATAAAAATGAATGATAAGATGATCCCCCGCTTGATGAGCCATTTCTTCCCAGTTGCAGATATTTGGGCAAATGCAGATTGGTTGCCTACCTTTGGATAAAGTTGATTTACCAAGTGCCGCCAATTCATGCTCACTAAAAATACGATGCTACCGAGTAAAAGCAATACAAAAACTACGTTAGCAAAGTTATACGCATCTCCCCCATATTCCCCATCCACGCCAACTAAAAAAGCTAAGCCATATAGTGCCCACCGAACCAGCCAAAGCACAATAGCTATCAGAACGGATGGGTAAAAAGCGCCCAAGGTTGATAAAAAGAGTTCCAGCCAGCGGGGTTTCGCCTCACTTACTCTTTTTTCCCTGGCAAACATGAAGATTAATAAAACCAAAACGAGTAGAGGTGTCAAAAATAATGCCCAGTAAGCAGATAGCACAATGATAAGAACCAAAAAGGGGATGGTTGAGGTAAAGCCTATTAAAAAAAATAAGAAAATTCTGTTAACCGATGTCTTTGTGGAGGTTACATTTTTAGTAGACACTACTTACATCTCCAAATTCTGACGGGGCGCACGAGGGGAGCTAAAATATGATGATCCATAATAAAAGTTCTTAAGATATGCGGGATCTTGTTTTATTTTTATTGTTGTGTTTAACAGCTACGTGATAGTACCACAGTTTATATTTGATTGCCCCACAATTGTTAAATTTGCCATCTTATCCGATGTACAGCAAAATCCAGGTTAAAATGAACCTATTCAACAGCCAAAAACTACTTGCTCTTATCAGCCACAACTTCCGCCTGGCCTGGGCCTACAAGCTCAACTTTGTCACCCGCTACTTGGGAATGATTATTTCCGTGCTGCTCTTTTTCTTTTTGGATCAGCTGTTGCAACGGTCGGGGTCTGGGCAAGTAGAGGGCGGCACTTATTTTACTTTTTTGATTATTGGCGGCGCGTTTTCTAAATTTTTAGAGCTGAGCAGCCACGCCTTTTCCGCCAATCTGCGCGAGGAGATGTTGCAAGGCACCATCGAGCCGCTGCTGGTGACGGCCACGCCGGTGACGCTGGCGCTGTTGGGGCCGTCGTCGTGGATGCTGTTGGAAGGGGTGCTGCTGGTGCTGCTGCAACTGGGGGTGGGAACGGCCGTTGGTGCCGATTTCTCACAGGCAAATTGGGGAACGGCCGTTGTCGTCCTGCTTGTTTCCTTGTCCAGCCTGGCAAGCTACGGCATCTTTTCGGCCGCCTTTGTCATCATCTTCAAGCGCGGCGATCCGATGAACTGGTTCATCAACTCGGTGGCTTATGTGTTTAGCGGCGTTTTCTTTCCGGTGGAGCTGCTGCCGGGCTGGCTGCGAATCATCAGCTATGCCCTGCCCTTCACCTACGCGCTGCGGGCCTTGCGGGGAGCGCTGATGCGCGGCGAGACGATTACGGAAGTTGGTGGAGATGTTTTGGTGTTGTTGGGATTTACGGCCGTACTCCTCCCCCTTTCCTTTTTCGCCCTGCGCTACGCCATCCGCCACCTTAAGCAAACGGGCGAACTAGCTCATTACTAGGTCAGTAATCGGTGATCACTGTTCAGTAATCAGTAAGGAAAATGCAACGATGGAACTAACAGCATATGAAGATTCTTGGGAAACGGATGATCCACACGCTA
>JBNKLQ010000323.1:0-6275 GCA_050292445.1 Promineifilaceae bacterium (SeqCode)
GAGCGGGATCATGGTTGGTCTGGGCGAAGAATGGGACGAAATCCTGGCTGTCATGCAGGATTTGGTCGGCTGGGGTGTAGACATCCTGACCATCGGCCAATATCTCCAACCGAGCAAGAAGCATCTGCCCATGGAACGCTATTACACGATGGCCGAGTTTGCCGAACTGAAACGGCTGGGGCTGGAGATGGGCTTCCAGTGGGTGGAGAGTGCGCCGCTGGTGCGCAGCAGCTATCATGCCGATAAGCAGGCGCGGGCGCTGTCACCAATGTGGAACAAAGTCGGTTAGAATAAAAGAGTAACAGCAACAGGGGAAGCTGTAATCCATGTCACCCAATTTGATTTTCTGGGGCGTCTTTCTGTTGGCGTTTGTCTTACTCGTTTTGTTGCCCTACACGTATCAAAAACGCCGGACAAAAAAGTTTGAACATTTCGCCCAGCAATGAGGCTTTTCCTTCACTGCTGATGGCTCCGATCTAGTTCCTCGTGATTTAGACAAGTTTTATGCTAGTGTGAATCGGGTAGTATCTCAAAGATGGTATCGAAATGTCATTTATGGTGAATTGCATGGGGTTCGTTTTTTTGTGTTCGAGTATCGATACAGAATAAAACAAACGTGGAATAGAAAAACCGCAATCTCAAAGCCGCAGACACTGATTCTTTTCGTTAACCCATCAGTAAATTTTCCACACTTCGCATTACTGCCTAAGCATACTTTTGTCTTGGATCATCCTATTTTTGGCGATAAATTTCTTGAAATCAAGGGCGATAATCAGTTTGATTCTTTGTATTTGCTGCAAGGTGAATATGATGGCATTGTCCACAACCTTTTTGACGAAAAAGTGCGGGCACATTTCGTGAAACTGGTCAACAAAAGCTGCGAGGGGAAGGGGGAACAGTTCCTTTATTACTACGATGGACATTGGTTTGATCCGTCAAGGTTGGATGCTTTTATTGAGGAAGCGTTTGCGGCATTCGAACTGTTCCGCAGCAAAAAAAACACTGACGTAGTTGAGTAGACGCATCAGCGTATATTTTTGCCGCCAAAATTTTGTTTTACTGCCAGTTTTCGATAATTTCCTTGATTGAACCAACAAAATAGTCGGCGGTGGCCCCATCCAGGATGCAGTGGTCGGATGAAGGCTAACAACCGTAAACCGCAACCAATAGCAAAATATTGAACGTGCAGTATCACCAGTACACATTTCAGGTACAATGAGGGAGGCAAACAGCGGGGAGTCAAGGTAATCATGGATATAACCTATTCCTTTGGCGAGTGGCTGCGGCGGCGGCGGAAAACACAGGACCTTACCCAACGTGAACTGGCTGAACGCGCGTATTGTTCCATCAACACCATCAAAAAAATCGAGGCCGATCAGCGACGGCCGTCCCGCGAGCTGGCCCAAATGTTAGCCAACGCTCTGGCCCTACCTGACAAGAAACTGGCTGTTTTCATTGAATGTGCCCGCGGCTTGCGCCCAGTTGATCATCTGACAAAAGAGCCTGGGTACAGAGACGATGCTGCCCCTCTACCTGCCATCATATCATCCCCTTTACCTGTCGCCGCAACCCCGTTGATCGGTCGGGAAACTGAGATGGAGATGCTCAATCACCTGCTAGCTAAGTCGTGGCTAATAACGATTGTAGGGCCGGGGGGAATGGGCAAAACTCGACTGGCATTGGCAGCAGCAACAGCCTACCAACATACTGGTCAGGCAGCGGCATTTGTTTCTTTGGCAGAATTGAATGAGGCAGCGAATTTGGCAACGGCCGTTGCCAAAGCGCTGGGCTTGCAATTAAAAGCCGATTCCAATCCAACACAACAACTACTCGCCTATTTACGACAGAAAACGCTGCTGTTGGTATTAGACAACTTTGAACATTTACTGGATGGAGCAGTTCTTTTAACGCAAATGCGACAGACTGCGCCAGGAGTAACTATCCTGGTGACGTCCCGCGAACAACTGCAAATACCTGGCGAGCAGTTGCTTCCCTTGCAAGGCTTGCATTACCCTCATGATCAACTCGAATTGTCGGCAACGGCCGTTACCGACCACATGCCCCAATATCCAGCCCTCCAACTATTCCTTGACAATGCCCGCCGCCTTCTGCCCGATTTTGCCCCCGATGACATTTCGGCACTATTACGCCTATGCCAAATCACTGAAGGCATGCCTCTGGCACTGGAATTGGCTGCCGCCTGGATCGATACGCTGTCCTTGCCCGAACTGATGTTGGAATTGACGCACAATCTTGATATTTTGACACAAAGGCATCCACACCGCCCCATCCGTCATCACAGCATACGGGCCGTGTTTGATACGACCTGGCAACATCTAGGCCCCGCTGAACAAGAGACATTCGCCCGGCTGGCTGTTTTTCGTGGCGGTTTTACTCGCTCGACAGCCGAGGCGGTTGTCGAAATTACCCTGCCGGTTCTGTCGGAGTTGGTAGGAAGGCATCTGGTGCAGTTGGATCATGGTAACGGCCGTTACACTCTCCACGAACTCATGCGCCAATACGGCCTGGAAAAACTAGATACGCTGGGTAAATTAACCGCCACCCGGCAGCGTCACTTTGCCTTCTATCTCGAATTGGCTGAAACGGCCGATGCTCATTTGCGCGGTCCAGAACAGGCCCATTGGCTTGACCGCCTGGATGACGAACAAGACAATTTTCGTACAGCCCTGACCTGGTCTTTGTCCCAATCTATCATGGATGCGGCTAATTTAGCCCTGGCTTTGAGCTGGTATTGGCGCATTCGCAACCATGTAATCGAGGCGAGGCAGCAGTTGACTGAAGTTTTGGCAGAAGATGTGGGGGATACGGCCGTTAACGCCACCCTCAATTTCCATGCTGGGCATATGGCCTGGATGCAAGGCGATTACCCCACTGCCCGACAACACCAGGAAACAAGCCAGGCGCTGTGGCAATCATTAGGAGCCGCAGGTATCCAAGGTCTAGCTTACACTCGCCACGCGCTGGGTATGGTTGCTGCTCAGGAGATAAACTACCCGGAGGCTCAGCAGCATTTTACAACCAGTCTACTTTTGTTCGAGCAAAGTCGAGATCATTGGGGCGTCGCATTTGCCCAGCAGTGGCTTGGCGCTACAACCATAAAAATGGGCGACTTGGAGGAAGCCCAAACATTGCTACAAAAGAGCCTGGTGGCAGTCCGCCAAATTGGCGACCGCTGGGCAACAGGACTTGTTCTCACCTGGCTTTCTTGGCTGGAATGGAAGTGCGAAAATTGGGAACAAGCTTACACGCTGGCTGATGAAGCCAGCCACATTGCTGAAGCGATGAGGCACTGGCACAGCCTGGGTGCAACCTTGCAAATGTTAGCCCAAATCGCCCACAAACGGGGCGATTTGGCAACCGCGCGGCAACTTTATCAGAAAAGCGTGAAGCTCTACACTGACATGGGAAACGAAACCCTGGCAGCCAAATTACAGGCGCAACTTGATGAGTTGCATCTGTAATTCACCCTATTGATTCACACGGACAACATCAAAATAAGCCTTATAAGTGGCATCGCCATCAGTCAGATAAACGTCAAAGTGATAAGATATACCATCCTCCATTTGCAGCGGTCTGTCAGCTAATTGGCCGGCCTCAATTGATGAAAACGATTTATAGCCTTCGGTAATCACATCATCCCCGGTTCCCAATAAATCGTTGATGGCTCCAACTAGCATTTCAGTAGAATCATCTGGCGGGTCAACTGGAGTCCCTCCGGTGATCGCCATTGTTCCAGCTTTAATGGCTGTCTTAACTGCCTTATCTACGGCGTCGCGGTAAGCATTGGGATCGCCTTCATCGTGTTCCATCAACAAACAGCGCATGTTTACTACACCGCCTGCGCCATGATAGCATTCTGCTGTCCAGGGAATAGCGGTTCCGCTGTTAACCTTTTGGTAAGCTGCATGATCTGGCGGAAATTTATGGGTAGCGACTTTGCCTTCATCAGTGTAAATGGAAACTATCAGATAGGGTTCGTCAGCCCCTCCTTTTTCATTGACCCAGCTTTGTTCGCCAAAGCATTTTAAGCCTTTGAACCGGACTACGTAATTGCGTACTTCTACTGTACCGGTTGTGGGCGACCAATAAATGGCTCCGTGTTGGAAATGGCTGACACGGCCGTTGCCAGCAGCAGGTTTTTCATCGGCGATAGGATAACCCAATGGTCCGCTGCCTCCGCCTGTTTGCCGCCACTTTTCCCCAATCGCACCATACACGGCAGCCGTGATTTGATCATAGCTGTAAATCCAGCCAAACTGGAAGGGGCGATAAAAATATAACCCTTCGTTTTTTACGCCACTGCCAAGCACCTGGCCCAGAACACCTTGGCTCCCTCCTAATTGAGAATGTTTGGTATCAATACGCTGCCTGTGCTTTTTTGCAGCATCGCCAATTATTGGCCCGGTTGAGCTAACACCTTTGCCTAACTTTTTCGAAAAAGACATAATAACCTCCAAATATTAGAATTGAATCGAGATTGATTCCGACTGGATGCAAAAGCAACCCAGTTATTCCATCGTTAAAACAACAAGTGGTAGATAAATATGGCATTGCAGGTTGTCATCGAAATGGGCTAACCTGTATTCGGTATATTGTTGAGGATTGGGATCGACGCCCAAATGTTGGTAACCGTCCTTACCGCCAGATGAATAAAACATATCGCCCGTTAAATGATCGATTTTAAAAAGGTCTGTGATACCGTCTCCGGTGATATCGCCAAATTGGAAACCGATTTTTGTGGTTTGATGCGTTGGATCGCGTCCCAATTCCACAATTGGCCCTGTACCGCTGTAGGCAACAAATCGGCGACCAAATTGATCAACAAAGAAGACATCCGTGATGCCATCGGCATTGTAGTCATTAAAGTCAAAATCCAGGCTGGGATGGCCACTGATTGTTGGTCCTAACTCTTGATAGCTTTCTGTGCCACTAAACGAAATGCGCCAGGCATAATCGACATAGTTGTGAATGGTAAACACGTCTGTAATCCCATCCCCATTAAAATCACCGAATCCATAATCTGAAATATGGTCATGCTCCGAATCTTTGGCTAAATTTTGATAGTTGCCTGTTCCGCTGAACGACACCAGCCACTGTCCCGTATCCCTATCAATCGTAAAGACATCGGAAGTACCATCTCCATTGAAGTCCCCGAGCCTGTATTGATGCGTTAAGTTGCGATTCGGATCCTTTCCTAATTTTTGGAAGGATTCTGTGCCGCTATATGAAACGTACCATTGCCCGTTATAATCTACTGTGAAGAGATCTGTGATGCCATCCCCGTTAAAATCACCAAGAAGATAGTGGAACATGAATGTGCGGTTAGGGTCAATCAACAAAGTATGAAATTCAGTTGTGCCGCCATAGGATACTGAAAGACGACCTGTAGATGGATTAAGCTTCAGTAAATCGGCCGTGTTTCGACATCCAGATTGTGGAGTTGTTGGATTGAGTTGTGGCGTTTGGGGGGAAACGGCCGTTGCCCATGGCACACGCCACAACAGAAATGCAGCCAACATAGCGCCCAAACCGCTCAAAAGGTATATCCAACGGATTTCCCACAATCGCTTTGGAAATAATAACTGCTGATGTTTCATAATCTGTTCTCCATTACTTTGATTTGCCTTAATTAAAGCTTTTATGGGTGAACAGTTGGTCTACTTTAGGGGTACAAAAAGGAGTACAAAACGGAGAATGGAGAATAGTGCCAGGCAATCACATTGGTAACCGAAGGTATCTCATTGTCATGAGGCAAGCACCATCAAGCAGCAGTTAAGGTGTTATTAGGAATAGTAGGCGTTCAGGGGAAAACGCAGGTTACGCAAATTCAGCAGTATCAATCTGCGTAACCTGTAAAATCTGTGGTTGATTACTTCCAGTTTTCGATGAGTCCCTTGATTAACCCCACAAAATAATCGGCGGTGGCTCCGTCCAGGATGCGGTGTTCGAAGGTGAACCTGACAAAGACTAACGGCCGTATTTCCTTGCCGGAGCAGACAATCTTGTGCTGACCAGTCGCATCATCTGGTTGGGCAGCGTGACAAATAAAAGCGAACTAGCCCGGCGCGGTGAGCCAGGATGTCGGCCATCGGCTTGTTTGTTTGGCGTTCCCAATCGCGGGCAAAATCGGGGTCAACGGCCGTACGCAGCATACTGGCCAACGATGCCAACGCATAACGAAGGGGCATCGCGCAGCGGTATGCCCGCCAGATTTGCGCCGTATCGCCCGACCAACCGGCGTCGCGCAGTCCGGC
>JBNKLQ010000324.1:0-6189 GCA_050292445.1 Promineifilaceae bacterium (SeqCode)
CCATTTCTTCATTCGTTATCGATAGTTTTTGATGTCTATGACCGAATATTCAGCTTTGGAACAGGTCGTCGGAGGTAATAATAGATTCCAATAGCCAGAATCAGAATCCCAATCAGTGGCAACATGTAGCCCCTCACTAATCCGTTGATATGAAACACAACCCCTGCCAAAATAAGTAGGAAGCCTGGGATAAGCAATAAGAAGCGTATCGCTTTTCTGTATGCATTGATAAGCATACTTGCTCCACTAATTGTGAAAAGACTGACAATGAGAAGATCCCATCCCCAAAGGGTCAAGAATCCTACTTCTGGTTGTGGGTATCCTCCACCCGGTATTTCCTGACTGGTAATGACCAACGAGGGTTGCAGCCAGCCCACATTTTGGGGACAAAGCTTGATCCACCCGCCCATGTAACGCCACTCACCTTTGGCGGGATAATCCGCGATTTGACCGGCGCGAATGCCAAAGTGGAGATGTGGATCAAGTGGTTGCTCCTTGCTGCCGCCGTTTTCATCAGAGTCGCCCAGGTAGGCAATTAAATCTCCTCGCTCCACCTCCGTGCCAGCCTTCAGCTTCCAGCGGCTTGGACTAAGGTGCCCATACAGCGAGTATAAGTTTGCTTGGGAATGGTCTATTAGGATCAACCATCCATAGCCACCGGCTCGTCCTGAATAACTAATAATCCCGTCCGCCATCGCATAAACTGGTGTCCCTGCTGGGCGTTTGTAGTCTTCAGCGGCGTGAAATTTGCGCTCAGGATATTCGTAACAGTCTACAATATCGGGCGTACATTCATTGGAAACGCCAAACCAACCAAAGTAAAGGTTCTCATCAATGGGTGACTCGTCGAGAGGAAAACGGAAGGGCAGGCTGTCATCACTGGCGATCTCGTTAGCATTTGCCAACCCGATAGGCGTACTAGAAGGACACGTTTCCGGGTATTGTGTACTGCAGGCTGATAACAGCAGAACCATTAAGCCAAGGCTTATCCACAGACGTAGACTGGACACACTTACCTCCTTTAACTGAATTTCGTTTTGTTATCCTTTTAGCCATCATAGAAAAAACCCCAAAAAACCACATCAACTAGAAAGTATATTTTGCCCAATACAAAAAGACCGCTAAAACAGCGGTCTTCTATGACAAAAATCAGAGGGGACAGCGTTACAAGGCAAACGGCCGTTTTCAGCCCAACTTATCTTTCATGTTTAGGCACAACTGGGGAGGTTTTGGGAGATACGGCCGTTCCTTATCACAAAATTCCAACAAATCGCAAAAATGGTACGGTGAGGACGACACCCTAGCAAGAGGCTGGTAATCTCTTGATTTTTTCGATGGTATTTAGACATTGATTCCTTCACAAACCAGGCCTCAATCATTGTCTAATTGCTGATAATTGCCAAGGCGATAGCTATAATGATTAAGATAAGGAGTACAGCGAGCAATCGTTTAACCGTTTTCCAAGTAAACTCGCGTGCCCCAGTCGTCCATTGCGGGATGCCGCGACCGGTTATTCGATCCCATATCCACGGAGCAATGTAAAGAGCGAGAACGATGAAACCAATGATGGGCGTTGTGTAAGGAACAAGTTGCACGATAGTGTATGAGATAAAGTCTATATTAAGCAGCCCAGATGCCAGCCAATTACCTGACCATACAGCGCCCCAAAATATGATGTAGCCTGAGATGAGGATAAAAATAGTGGCGATGGTTAGCCGTGTATATTCAGCCAAGATAGCAATAAACTCACTGATACGCCCAGACCAAGCGAACCTTCTGCTGTTGCCAACACGGTTCCAGATAAAGGGCATGACATAGATTACGAACGGTGCAAAAGTGAGGATGGGGGTAAGGTATATGAATGATAGCGCAGTTAGGTTGGGTACAATGCCCAACATGACCTCATAAGCCAACCACTGACCCAAAATGACGCCACCATAGACTACACCGCTGCCGATAGCCAACATCAGCAGGGCCGAGAAGACGATCTGGGTAAAGGCGACCGCAGCGCTTGCCATTGAGCGTAAACTTTGACGGATGCTTGTTTTAGGAGCTTGCGTTGTACTCCCTGGGTTAGAATACCCTGAAGTAAAATGGTGATCGGATTGGGGTAAATGGCTCTTGGGCGGTATGTTTATGGCGGTTGGCTTCTGCTTTGCTGATGTTGCCCTTTTCTTCGTTTGTCCACAGTTTCCTGTTTTATCTTCTTTGAAGAAATAACTGGCTGTGTAATCGCCAGGACAAACCATTCCATGCGTGTGTTCAAATAATGGATGGCAACAGGTTGCACACCTCATTTCGGCGTGTTTGTTACAGTGCATGTGTGTGAGCAGTGCACCGTGTGTTATCCGATTATTGCAACCCTGATAGACACATCTTGTATCTGTCAGGCTATCAAGTGCCATTATTAACTCCTTTTTACTTTAGCAAATTGCAGCCTAATGCTCAGGAGAAGAAATCAAATAAGACGCCGAAGTCGTTTCCGCACCGTTCCTTCAAAACCGTTCTTTCAAACTGGTGATGCAATGTAAGAGTTTATGAAATTGTTACGCTTAAATATTACGGGCGCAATAACGGCCGTTCCCCACCAACGCTAAAAGGCTAGGAAGGAGATACGGCCGTATCCACCCACACCAATCCTGACTGTAGCATAAGGCGAAAATCCGCGCTGCAGTAAGGGGAGTTTTTGGTCGTCAAAATCAGCGTCCTATTTCTGGTAAAAAGTTCGACTATTGAAAAACCGTAGCGGGCTGTTTGATGATATTAGTCAGCTGGCTCAAAAATCATGATGGGAATGTGGCGGGTTGTCATCTTTTGGTACTCCAAATAGGGAGGATGGCGCTCGGTGACAAACTGCCATAGATGATCATATTCCTCTCCTTGGGCTTCACGAGAGATCACCGAGATGAGATCGCCATTGATCTCTAATTTGGCGTGCGGCTCTTTTTTTAGGTTGAGGTACCAATTGGCTTGGGTGTCTTTGCCCCAATTTGAGGCCACAATCAGGGTGCCGCCTTCATAGGTGAAATAAGCAATCGGAACCGCACGATCCTGGCCTGACTTGCGTCCAATTGTGTGCAGAATGAGGATGGTCTGCGTGCCGAGTTTGCTACCAATTCGCCCCCGACTAAGCCGGAGAAGCCAGGTATTGATGGCCATGAACCATTTGATGAGAATGTCTTTCATTTAGCTATCTTTCGTGTTGTTGATGGGCATTTTAGCCACATGTGATTTGAACGAACGGCCGTTTGCTGAGCAATGTGTTGGTGCGAAAAGGATACGGCCGTTTCCCACCCGCACCAAGCCTGCCTGGAGTGTAGCATAAGCTGATAATGTTGGAAAAGGAACGGCCGTTTCCAACCCAACAACTCTTTCTTGCACAGGATAGAACGGGGGGGGATTTGAACAACCCAAACAATTGCCGCTGAACCAAACAAACCATTTTGGCATGTTAAGGTTTATTTGCTTGAAGCGATTTTGGCCAATGCTTTGGCCTGCGCGGCGAACCCTTTTTTTACGGCCGTTAACGGCACAAACCGGGCCAAAATACCAGAAAACTGTTCTTTCGTATAATACGCCGTTTGCTCCCCTTGGGCGCGGAGCTGCTGTACCCGGGTAGCCCGCAGTAGACCCAGTCTTGCTGCCAGCGAGGCATATTTGTACACCAGCTCGGCTTGCCCGTTGGCCGGGGGAGAACTACTGACCATCTGTTCCTGCGACGTGCCCGTTTTGCCATTGTGCCAGCGCAGGGAAAAGGTCATTTTGTCCACGTTGTTTTGCGTGTCAACCGTGTACTGAACCGCGACAATGAACGGATTCCATTGGTGGTAAGCGTCCCAATCTGTTAGATGCTGCCAGACAACATCAATCTCTGCGTCAATTAAAATCCGTTCTTCGACAAGGTAATTGGGCATAATATCTGTCCGTCAGTCAGGTAATAGAAGCAGTTGGCGCGCAGACGATCGCGACGCCAAATGGCTGCTGCTGCACCCGCTAAATCATTCCGGCGTGATAAGCGGCGAGGCGCGATACCTGCCGCAGACCAATGTGAAGATCCTCCCAGAGCAAGGGGAAAAATCTATTGGACTCTCACTCAATCAAACTCGACTTCGTCTCCTTCCGCGACTCGCTTAAAAACGAATCGCTGAAAGTATACAAGCGGCTAATATCCAGTCAACCGCGTGCACAATCCGGCGCGGATGGGGTTTGAAGAGTGAAAGGCGATTGCGCTGTGGCTTGCTCAAGCAAAAATTGAGGCTTTGGCCAAGACATAATTGGAGAGGCTGTCTATCAGCACAAAAAGGGCATTCGATGCCATCGCAATTGCATAGAAAATCGCGAGTATCATATAAATTATCGGCAGCGTTGTTCCCTCAGACAGTTTGGCGAACGGAAACGCAACAGCCACAATTAGATATGCCCACGTTATGAAGAAGGCATTGATGAAAAACCGTCGCATTATTTGCGAGAATATCGTTTGGTTTGGCGGCTCATTTTCATCGAGCGTGTCGTTCTCATTCGTAGAGAGGAAAAACCTTTTGGCAAACAGCAGCATCTGTTTGCCTATGGTCGATACCAGAAAAAATATCAAGGTCATAAACCTGAAAAGCCGCATCAAATCACCTTCGTTTATGCTGCCCGTGCCGTTTTGATCTAGGGGCAGAATAAAGGAAAAGTATTTCAGAAATGGCATTTCGGGGCCAAAAATGATGATATAAGCGGCAATGAGCGCAGCAAATGTGAATACCACCATGCCTGTAAGAAAGTTGTAGGCGAACAATTTTATCAGGTAGCCAACTCCCCCGGTAATGATGGTGTTGGAAATGGGGCGATCTGATGTCAACATGAATCATTTCTCCTGAAGCTGTGATTTGGCGAGCACTTTACTATTCTAATACGTAAATCACTTGCTCAGGTAGCGATTGGCTTTTTCCCTGTGCTGTGACAGGCGCAGACCTTATTCGAACGCATCATGCCAAGCGAGCCCAGCGACGAAGAATCCTTCTGGCTGAAAGATGAAAGATTCCTCCCGTTAGTTGGAATGACGGGTGAAGGGAGGTAGGGGCAGACCTCCGTGTCTGCCCACTTTGGGCACACACGGGGGTGCGCCCTTACAAATCTATTTACGCCGTTACTACCACTGGCGCTTCCTCTATGACCGGTTCTTCCTCACGGCCATTGCTGCCGTTGCCATTGGTGGCCCGGCTGGTGACCGGAAAGCCCCACAGCTGCCGCTATTTTGAGCAAGCTGTGTCGTGGGGGAACGGCCGTATTCCAGTTTAGTTACAAAAGGGGAACGGCCGTTTCGCCACCTCCAAATCTAAACAGGTCAAGAAGGTGGTACGGCGAGGACGCCGTCCACAGCCAATTTAGAAGACCACGCCCCAGCGGGGTGGTGGCCTTTAAGTGATTTCCCGCACTCGGTAGATGAGATAGATGAGTTGGTCCAGGCGATCGTTAATCCGAGCCTTGCCGCTGTACTTAGGGATGAATAATTTGCAGTATATAATCTATTTATGGCAGCTAACAGGGGCGTAACCTGCCCGATGATTGCGACCCGAAACACGGCTGGCAAGGCATTTTTGGCCGCGCCCTTATGAAGGCGGGAGCGCAGCGACAGCCGGGTCAGGGTTAACGCAGGGTTGGGCGGCCTTGGTGCTCATAGATCCTTCTGGCATTGTAACCATTGCGGTCCACGCTCATATCCCAACTTATCGAACAGCGCTTGCATTGGATCGTTATGAATCGCGGTACAAGTTTTCAACTCGGGATAACCATATTCTCTTGCATAGGCAATGCCACGTAATTGCATTGCCAGTCCAATTCCCTGCCTGCGATATGCCTGCCGTACACCCAGCAAGCCTCCCAGCAGCACATCACTATCGGGATCTTTACCCAATTCTCGCAAGCCCACATATTCATCTTTACAGATTGCAATGAAATACGCATCCGGTAAGATGTCTGGATCGTATATCCCCCACTGCACCCATTCATCAAATTCGGGTGGTTCGATTTCAGCATCTTCGTGGGGCACATCTTCAGAGACCTCCCAATAGAGCTCAAAGAGTTTTCGCTCGCGATCAGGGTCGTTTTCGACTTCACGCAACGTTTTTATCACGATCCCTTTGTCGGCTAATTGCGCTTCCAGTGCCATATATGGGCTTGGGTCAAAGGAAACAATCTCAATTC
>JBNKLQ010000325.1:0-6187 GCA_050292445.1 Promineifilaceae bacterium (SeqCode)
GTTTTGTGACATCTACGAGATCAACTTCATATTCAGTTACCCGATCCACGTATAAATTGGTTTTGTTGAAGCCCATGTTGGTATCTAACACGAGGAGAAAATCCTGATCAATTGGGTTTTCTAAACGGCCGTCCCAATCCAGCTGTTGTAAAACGGCCGTTGTTTCTGCATCTAGCATAAAAAGCTGTAAATGCCGTTTGTTCATAGCCTCGTACATGTTTTGTGCCAATGTCACCATGTCTAAAGAGGCGGGTTCCGCTTCGATTTTTTGTAAAATTGCTGCGGAAAATATTGATAGGAATGCTTTTCGGTTTTGAAACCACTCCCTGCTTGATTGTCCCTCTTGAATATTAAATGCGTTACGAAAGCTGTCGACGGCGTTTTCTGCCGTTATTGTTGTGTTGCTTTCTGCTACGGGGATTGGTCCAGTTGCTTCTACCAACATGGCAATAAACTGTTGGTCGATGGCAATTACGCCATCAATGTGGGCGTCGGGTCGGCCGATTTGATAAAGTTCTATCGCTTTCTGGGCCGAGATGGGAAAGTCTGGCCAATAATTGGCATCGCGCAGTAACAGATAATCTGCACCCATTAGCTCTTGCAGGGGCTGTGGTGGATAGTCATAGGAGGCTGAGTGATTGGCCAGCGATTCCAGATCAAAGGCAGAAGCATCTTGGAAATCTAGAGATAAGATGTCACCGTTGTCTAAAGTGAGCAGCCCAATGCCTGAAATGAACCCCCCGGTTGCTCTGAGTTCATCTTCGTTTTGGGCCAGTAGGAGATAGCTGCGTTGTTCCTCATGCCCCAAAATATTGGGTAATACCTGAACAATAACCAGTCCATCTTGTGCCAATGGCGTCCACTGATCAAAAAGCCCGAGGACAGTCTGAATGCGATCAGGAAATTGCGCTTCATTTTGGATTTGGTTGCGAGCTGCCACAACGCGCTGAAATGATTGCTGTGCTAAAGCCAGGTTTGGACGTGCTTCGGCCAAAATGTTGACCAGTTGGGGTAGGGGCGAGTCAGTGTTTGATTCAGCCTGCATCAGAAGGAGGGCAGGTTTTAATCCCTCATAGGCATAAACGGCCGTTTCTGTTCCTGCATCAGCCATTTCCATCAACTGAGGTGCAGCTACTGCTAGGTCGCCTACTTTTGGCAGCCAACCTAAATAGGGTGTCAGCGGCATAAAGACGGCCGTTTCCTGGCGCAGTATCACAACATTTTGGCGAATGGTTTGCACCATTTCATCAGCCTGGGCCGGATTGATGCCAGTAATACCTTCTGCCAGTAGAGATTCTGCAGCTGACTGCTGGGCCAACAGAGACTGTGCCGCGCGCCCAATGCGCCACCCTTTAACACCAAGCCACACGAGAGACACCACCAGCATGATCAGCAGTAGAATCCGCACTTTTTTCCTGGTGAGCAGCTGCATCTCAGTTGTGGGTAGCTCGTTTGCCTTGGTGGTCATCCTACGGTTCCTTAACACAGCTATTGCTGGCTAATAATTTATCTGCTTCCACGAGAACAACGGTACAAATCGGCCGTTGGTGGGCATTTAGAGATCGAAATGCAGGTACGTCATCTACGGCTAAACCTTGCAGTTCTGGGTATAGTGCTTTGAGTCTGGTTCTGTACCAATCAAAAGCGAACAGCCGATCATCTACCACGATCAAATCTAGCCGCTGCTCCTCAACAAAATGGAAATACCACAATGCAAATATATCTGGATCGCCAGATGTGATGAGAATGGCATTGGGCGGCGAACTACTCAGAATTTGCTCGGCAAACGGCCGTGTTTTGTGAAGTTCTACACGATCGATCTGGTTGAAGTTTAACAAAATGAGGGCGAACGGCAACACAAGCCCCCAGCTTCTCAGCCGTTTAAAAGCAGCCGTTAATGACAGGCTAAGTAACAGCCAGGCGGGCAAGGTAAGCACAATCGCATCACTGGTATTGTAAAAGAAGGCGTAAACTAGATAGGCAACGGCCGTTCCTATCAATCCCCACCATTGTTTTTTATTGGTCGTTTGCTGGCCGCTCCAGGGCAGCAGCGCCCAGCCCACAAACGCCAGCTGCCGCAACCAGATGCTGCCCCAATCGAGCAGCCGTGGCATTATCTTCCCTGCTGGTAATGCCAGCTGGTTGGGTTGGTAAATTTGAGCACTTACCAGCCACCACCAACCGGCTAAACTATCTGGCTCTCCCCAAACTATTGGACTGTCTGGGCGGGACAACCAGGGCAGCACAAAAAAGGGCGTTAATCCCAAGATAAAACCTACACTCAGGTGAGGCAATTGATGTTTAGGGACCGACAGTAAAGCAAGTGGCAGCAGCAGAATCGAAGTTAAGTGTGTAGTGAGGCTCAGTCCCAACAAGAATCCGACCCACCAGGCAGACCGCTTCCCCGCGACGCTCCACAAGAAGAGCGAGATGAAGACCAAATTCAGGGTATAGACCTCGGTAACAACTGCTTGTTGCCACACGAGGGGAATGAGTGCAAGCATAAGGCCAGGCATCATGGAATACCAGCCGGACAAACCGAGCAATCGCCCTGTGGCTGATGTGATGGCGGCGGCGAATGCCCCACAAACGGCCGAAAAAAGATTGAAACGAAAAGCAATGGGCCAAACCGGTAA
Organism: Promineifilaceae bacterium (SeqCode); assembly: GCA_050292445.1. Lineage (GTDB taxonomy): Bacteria > Chloroflexota > Anaerolineae > Promineifilales > Promineifilaceae > Leptofilum. The sequence continues at coordinate 2,637 of JBNKLQ010000325.1, forward strand.
CTGAGCAGCTAATTTGACTAAAAGTAAATAAGTAGGGTAGCCCGGTGGATGGGGGATGCCGCCTGTCATAACAGCCGTTATTAGCTCGCCCCCGTCGCCACTATGAAAAGCAATCGTGAGGTCGGGAACGGCCGTTACGCCATAGACCAGAAGCGTGACAAAAAAAGCCGCCAGCGGTGGCGGAAATTTTGAAAGCCTTTGCCTCACTTGGGCGGGATAACTCACCATGAGGTTACACGTTGCTGCGTTGCCAACGCCAATTGGTTTGGCTGGCCGCCAACCCGCCCAAAATAATTTTAGGCAGTAGAACTACAAGATGATAGGCCACGGCAAAACTAACGGTGATGGCTGGATTGGTTTGGCCAAACTGATGCAACACCAGTACTACTGTTCCTTCATAAATGCCTAGTTGCCCAGGCGTGCTGGGGGCAGATGTTGTCAGGCTGAGTGCCGAATCCACAACGGCTGCTTCTGTCAATCCCAGCGGAATATTAAACGCGTGAAATAACAAAAACGGCGTCAATAACGACAAAATTACCAGCAGCACTGACGAACCCAACAAACGCCCCAGGGCCGAACGGGATTGCAGCGAGGCAAGCCCTTCCAGACCGCCAATAAGCAGTTTGTTGAGATGCTGTTCAATTAGCTGTGGGAAAATGTGGAACAGGCGGTGCAATTGCTTGACAACCCAGCTTGTTTTATAGGCCACAACACTTAAACCCACAATGACACTCCCTGCAATAAGGAAAAATGTTTGGCTGGTGCCTTGCATTTCTTCTGGAAGAGCCAAAATAGGTAGGAGCACCAAAAGCAGCAAGCCCAACATAACAAGCTCCAAGCTTTTTTCCACCACCATCGTGCTAAAGGCGCGCATTTTTCCCAGCCCTGTTTGCTGATCAATCACGTAGGCACGGCTTACTTCCCCAAGGCGCAAAAAAGGGACAATATTGTTCACAAATTGACCCAGCCAGATGGCCCAAAAAACGGCCGTATACGGCACACGGTTCTCCTCATCCGGGGCTAACAGCACCCGCCAACGCCAAGCTTTAACACTGCCGTTTAGTACAAAGATGAGCAGCGCCAGAAGAATGAAACGGCCGTCTGCTGCCAGTAGGGCCTGGCCAATGTCAGCAAAATCAATGGTGCGAGAAAGATACCAGATGCCACCGATGAGCAATACGGCCGTAATTCCCCCATTGAGCCAGGGCCACAGTTTGCGCCAGCGAGAGGGGGATGCCGTCGGTTCCCTTTCCGGGTGGGTAGACATGCCAGGTTGCTTAATTACGGGGTCGCCTATACATCAACATTGCCCCATAAACGGCCAGCAAGAAGAGGATGAGCGTGATGAGAAAGCCTGCCCACAAGATTGCCCGGTTACGCACCAGGGCGCTTTGGCTAATAGGTGTTGTAGCAACGGCCGTTGCTGCCGCTGCCGACTCCCCCACAATTGCAGGGGGAGAATTGGTCGTGCCAATTGCGGCTTCCGTGGGTGCGACATATGCTTCATTCACAGCATTGCTTGTGGGTGGAGGCAGTTGATTTGGATACGCTTCCTCCAATTGAGCAGGCGTGGCCGGGGGCGGATACCCATTTGTGGGTGTTGTTTCTGGATCGGTCTGGGCAATAGCTGGCTGTGTTGAAACCAATAGCAGAAGCGCTAGCAGAAGAAATAGCAAAGACCAGGTAGATGATTTTTTCAGCACAATTTTCATTTTGAACTTCGCAGTGATGCAATTAAGTTAAAGATGGACCAGCCGGTGAACAACAGCCAAACGGCCGTTTCCCACCAGCGAGTCGATGTAAAAATAAGTCCCAACAGAATTAGCAGAAAGCCAATCCAAAACAGTTGGGCAACCGGTGATTTTTGGTAGATTTCAGACAAAGTTCGGGGTATGGTTCGGGATAACCAGTAAGCGTAACTAAACGTTCCTAGCAGGACGGCCGTTCCCAAAATCCATAACCCATTTGTCCAGACAGAGCGCCAATCAATCACGGCGAAAAAGTATAGCATATGTTAAAATCGCCACAACCTAAGCCCCCCCAAACTTGACAGGTTTCCTCCAGTTTGAGGAAAAAATGGAACAAACCTGTCAAGTTTATCCGAAACGAGGAAAAAATATGGCCAAAACCCGATCTCGATTTGTTTGCCAAAACTGCGGCCGTGTCACTGCTGCTTACGTGGGGCGCTGTCCCAAATGTGGTGAATTCGACACGATGCAAGAAGAGTTGCTGGTTGCTGAAGCACCGGCCAGCAAGCGCAACCGCCGTGCCACCGGGCAAAGCGACAGCCAACCGCAGCGCCTGGCAGAGGTAACGGCCGATGGCTTTGAGCGATTGCCCCTGCCGCTGCCGGAATTTGGCCGCGTGTTGGGTGGTGGCATTGTGCCCGGTTCGCTGGTCCTTGTTGGTGGCGATCCCGGCATTGGCAAATCGACCTTGCTGCTGGACGTGTCGGCACTGACGGCCAATGCCCACGGCACCACGCTTTACGTTTCTGGCGAGGAGAGCAGTCGGCAAATTAAGATGCGTGCCGACCGATTGGGCATTACCGCTGATGATTTGTATCTGGTGACAGAGACGAAACTGCAAGCAATTTTGAACCATGTGGAACAGCTCCAGCCCACGCTGGTAATTGTAGACAGTATCCAAACCACCTTTGCCGAAGATTTGACCTCGGCGGCGGGCAGCGTGAGCCAGGTGCGAGAATGCGCCAGCCGCTTCCAAGAGCTGGCTAAGACATCCTGTGTGGCTATCTTTTTAGTTGGGCATGTCACCAAAGAGGGTACGATTGCCGGGCCGCGCGTACTGGAGCATATCGTGGACACGGTTTTGTACCTGGAAGGAGATCCGTTCCATCGCTACCGGTTGTTGCGCAGCGTGAAGAACCGTTTTGGGGCAACCAGTGAAGTGGGCGTGTTTGAGATGGTGGAGAAGGGCATGGTAGAAGTGCCTAATCCGTCAGAAGCGTTTTTAGCAGAGCGGCAAATTAATGCCCCTGGATCCACCATTGCCGTCACGATGGAGGGGACGCGCCCGCTGCTGGTGGAGGTGCAGGCGCTGGCCAGCTCCACGACGTTTTCTAATCCGCGCCGGACGGCCAACGGGGTGGATTACAATCGGCTGTTGTTGATTACGGCCGTTCTCACACGCAGAGTTCGCCTTAAATTGCACGATAAGGATGTCTTTGTCAATGTGATTGGCGGCTTGCAAATTGATGAACCGGCAGCCGATTTAGCCATCGCGGTGTCGATTGCCAGCAGCGTGAAGGATTATTCCGTTCATGCCGATATGGCATTTGTAGGCGAAGTGGGCTTAAGCGGGGAGTTGCGCGCCGTAAGCCAGTTAGAAGCACGCCTGAAGGAAGCGGTGAAGCTGGGTTTTAAACGCTGTATCATCCCCAAAACCGCCCAGCGCCGCCTGACGGAGCCACCAAAGGGTCTGGAACTGGTCGGCTGTCGTAACCTGGCCGAGGCGATTGATGTGGCGCTGATTAAGGGGTAGTTTTGGAGGCCTGACAGGTGGCCGTCGAAACTTTTGCAGGAAAAGATGTT
>JBNKLQ010000326.1:0-6168 GCA_050292445.1 Promineifilaceae bacterium (SeqCode)
CAAATCACTGTTCATGCCCGCTGGGGTCGCACCTTTGCTTTGCTGGCTGGGGATTATCTTTTCACCAAAGTATATGAATTGATGTCCCCCTATCCTTCTGAATTCAACGTCATCATGGCCGATGCGACCACCAAGCTGGTGGAGGGCGAGACGCTCCAGGCAGCCGCAGCCAAAGCGGGCAACATGGACCGCGAAACTTACAAAACTATCATCAGCCGCAAAACGGCCAGCCTGTTTGAAGCCGCCGCCCGCATGGGTGCTATGCTGGCCGATGCCAACACGGAACAGGTCGAAGCACTCGCCACCTACGCGTACAATCTGGGCCTCACCTTCCAAATTGTGGATGACATTTTGGACATCATTGGTGATCCAGAAACGCTGGGTAAACCGGTCGGTACCGACATTGCCCAAAATCGAGGGGTTATGGCCACCCAAAATGGCGGTCTGGCCGTCAAAGAAGCGGTCGCCGAAATGGAGGATGATCCCATCGCCCGTATGATGGCCAATCTGCGCGAATCCGGCGCTGTGGATATTGCCCGGATGCAGGCGGAAGAAACTGCCGCACGCGCCCGCACCGCCCTGGCCACTGTTCCCGCTTCTGATGCTAAAACAGAAATGGAAGCCCTCATTGAAATGGTGCTGGATCGGCAAAATTAACTGGGCTACGTTGTAGCACAACAACTCTAATATCTACAAACGCGGGCATTGTGCCCGCGTTTTTTGTTGCCTGGCGGTATAATGGCAACCATGCAAGATAAATTGGTGGATTTAACGGCCGTTCTCCCCCACATCCAAAACAACCAAACCATCGCCCTGGGTGGGATGACCATTTACCGCCGTCCTGTCGCTTTTGTGCAGGCGCTGTTGCAGAGGCAGCCGCGTCCACAAAACTTAACGCTGCTGACCTTCACCGCCGGGCTGGCCAGCGACATGCTGGTCGGCGGCGGCTGTGTGAGCCATGTACGCACCTGTTACTTTGGGCTGGAATCGTTTGGCCTGGCTCCCATGTTTACCAAAGCGGTGGAAAACGGCCGTCTCACCATCATTGAAGAAAGCGAAGCAAGTATTGCTTGCGGGCTGCGGGCCGCTGTGGGGCAGCTCGGCTTTATACCCAGCCGCGCCTGGCAAGGGACCGATTTGTTCAAAGTGCGCCCCGACGTCAAAACGGTGGTTGATCCGCACAGCGGCGAAACGCTTACCGCCTTCCCCGCCATTCAGGTAGATGTGGCCATCATCCATGTGCTCAAAGCGGACCGATTTGGCAACGCCATTCTAGGCGGTAACCCAACCATCGATGAATCGTTGACCCACGTTGCTAACACCGTCATTTTGACGGCTGAGGAAGTGGTGGAAAAGTTAGAAGGACCGGTAGATTTGTCTGGCTTGCCGGTAACGGCCGTTTGCCACCTACCCAACGGCGCTTGGCCTACCTCCTGCTACCCGACTTACCCAGTTGATGGCGAAGAAATCCTGCGCTACATTGACGCCTGCCACAATAGCCAGTTTGAGGATTATATCAATGATGCATGTCATTCTGAGCAAAGCGAAGAATCCCCCTAACCAACAGTGAGCCAAAGCCTCATCTCCCCGGAAACCAATTACTGAATTAAGGCTATAGGGATGCTTCGGAGGACCTCAGCATGACAAATCGAGAGCCAATGTATTCAATAGACGAACTCATTTGCGTTTGCATTAGCCGCCAGATTGAAGATGGCGAGTTGGTGGCCCAAGGCATGGCCACACCGTTGGTGGCGGCGGGTTACCTGCTGGCAAAGCTGACCCATGCCCCCAATCTCACCTTCATTTCGGCTATTGGGCAAACGTTTTGCCAGGAATGGGCCCCGTTAGGCCTGACCACCGTCGAAAATTTGTGGCTCAAAAACGGGCTCTTTGCCATCGATTTTATTACCGGCACCTGTGATTTTTTACCGCGCTACCAGCCCAAGGAGTTTTTCCGCCCTGGCCAGGTGGACTCGTTCGGTAATTTTAACAATGTGTTTATCGGTGGCAGCCACGAACAGCCTCGGCTGCGACTGCCCGGTTCCGCTGGCATTCCTGATGTGACCGTCTACGAAGAAAATGTTTGTCTCTACGTGCCCCGGCACGGGCGGCACACCTTTGTGCCGCAGCTCGATTTTCGCAGCGGGTTGGGACATGATGCCGAACGCACGCAGGGCAGCGGGCCTCGTTATCTGGTAAGTGATTTGGGGCAGTTCGATTTTGGCGGGGAAAACGGCCGTCTCCGTCTCACCTCCTACCATCCCGGCATTTCCCCCAAGCGCATCCAGGCCAAAACCGGTTTTCCTTTGGAAATTGCCCCCGATTTGCACGAAACCGAGCCACCGACGGCCGAAGAAATTCAGCTCCTGCGCGACAAAATCGACCCGCTGGGCATCCGCACCCTGGAAACCCTGCGCGGTGCACACCGCAAAACCAAGCTCCGCCAAATCCTCGCCGCCGAAAAAACTGCCAAATAGGACGCAGATTTTCCCGATCGACCTGATTTTGATCTATCCAATCAGGAAAATCAGGTCGATCAGCGTCCTATTTTTTACTCCTTTGGCAGAACAAGGGTGAGCGATGTAACATTGCTACCATGAGCAACCTGAATCCAAACATCCCCACATCTGAACTGGCGGGCCTCATGACAACAGCCGCCAGCAAATTAAGCGAATACCAGCTCAAGCTGCTAACGCCTCAACTGCTCCTGCGTACCTTTTTGGACGAGCCAAAATCGGTAGCATACCAAATTTTGCAGCAGCTCCAGCAGAAGCGCGGCTTTGATCTGGATGATTTGACGCGGCGGGTGGAGATGATGGCCCATACAAACAAGGGACGCAATGCCAAGTTCTACTTCACCGACGATTTTGGCAAGGATGTGGCCCTAGATGAAGAGATGCTGGTGGTCATCGACGAAGGATTGTCGATAGCCCAAGCGCGAGAGGAACTAAAAGCCGGTTCCGGCCATGTGCTGGCGGCAATGGCCCAACATCCCGTGACGACATCGGCCGTTTTGCAGCGCGTAGGGGTGAACCCTACGGCCGTACTCAGCCTGCTCAATGAAGTGGCACAAGATGGCACACCGATCATCCATGACTTCGTATCTGAGGCCAAAGAGGGACGAGCCACGGTGGTGTACGAGCGGCAAGAACTGCTGCGCGACCTGCTCAGCCTGATCGCCCTGGCACAAAATCGCCACGTCATTTTGGTAGGGCCGGAAGGCGCAGGCAAACGCACCCTGGGCTACAGTCTGGCACAACTGTTGGCTGAAGGGAAAGGGCCAGATAATTTGCGCTCACTCGTTGAAATTAATGAAAGTGCCTTGCTAGAAAATCCGCTGGCGGCTATGCGGGTGGCAATGCGCCGCGCCAGTGGTGGTGTGCTGCTTGTGCCTGGCATTGACCGCTTCTTCGCCGACCGGCTGCGGGCCCCCTTCCCCGAACAGGTAAACCGCGAACTACAAAAAGCGCTGCTGGGCAATGAGCAAATCATCATTGGCACGACCACACCGGGCGATTACGAGCTGCTGAGTCAGAACAATCTCATTCGGCAAAACACGCAGCGGCTGAATGTGCCGCCTGCCACCGTTAAAGAAACCATTTCCATCTTGCATGTCCATCAAGAACGTCTGAAAAGCGAGTATGAGGTTGAAATCAATCTGGACTCGATGGAAACGGCCGCACAAATTGCCAATCAATATATGAAAACCATCGCCTTGCCCGCTGCCGCCGTGCAGCTAGCCGAACGCAGCTGCGCCCTGGTGCGCATCGCCTCCTCCAGCCCTGAAGTCGTTTACCCCGGCATCGCCCCCGACAACCAGCTCGATCCAGAAGATGTGATGGAAGCGGCGGCGCAAATCACCAACATTCCGGTAAGTAAACTCGGTGAAGATGAGCGGGGCAAATATGCCAACATGGTGGAGCATTTGCATACGCGAATCATTGGCCAGGAAACGGCCGTTCTGGCCGTCAGCCGCGCCGTCAAAACTGCCCGTGTGGGTTTACGCGATCCGAAACGGCCGATCGGCTCCTTCCTCTTTTTGGGGCCAAGCGGCGTAGGTAAGTCGGAACTGGCCAAGGCGCTGGCTGAGTTCATGTTTGGCTCAGAAGACGCGATGCTGGTGCTGGACATGAGCGAATTTCAGGAGGAAGCCAGCGTCAACAAGCTGATTGGTGCCCCACCAGGATACGTTGGTTTTCAGGGGGGCGGACAGCTGACCAATTATGTACGGGAACGGCCGTACACCGTCGTCCTGTTTGATGAAGTCGAAAAAGCCCACCAACGCGTTTTTGATGTGCTGCTGCAAGTAATGGAAGAAGGCCGCCTGACCGACAGCCAGGGACGGCAAGCCACCTTTAGCGAAACGGTGATCATCATGACCAGCAACCTGGGGTCGCAGCACATGCTTGTGCCGTACATTGGTGAAACCGAGAAGAATCTGGTCATGGCTGACGTCCACGACTTTTTCCGTCCCGAATTTCTCAATCGCCTGGATGAAGTGATTTTGTTCCACCAGCTCACGGGCGACCAGCTGGCCCTGATTCTCGACTTAATGCTCAAAAAGGAGCTCAAGCTGGCGGCCAATCAAAACATCACGCTGACGCTCACCGACGCGGCCAAACAGTGGCTGTTGGCCCAAAACGATGAGCCGCAGTACGGGGCGCGTCCGCTGCGCCGCATTATTGCCCGCCACCTGCGTGAACCGCTGGCCAACTTTTTACTGAGTCAAAGTGGCGCGTCTGGGGGGGGAACGGCCGTAACCGTCGATGCCAAAGACGAACTCATTTTCAAGATGAACTAAATTTCAGGACTGGCAGTCCTGGTCGCAAGTTTTCGAAATTAAACGAAATCAAGGACTGCCAGTCCTCCTACCACAGGAGGGTTTCATGTCCCAAACATTCACCGGAATCGTGCAATTTGCCAACGGCGCACCCGCTGCCAACGTGTCCGTCCGCCTGTTTGATGCGGATGTTTTAAGCGAAGATGATGATTTGACTGTGGAACCGGGCCTGTCAGATGAAAAGGGCGTATTCACCCTGACCTATGATAAGAGCCGCGATTTGGACTTTGCTGATATTTATCGGCCGTATTTGCAGTTCAGCTACACCCATCACGGCGAACCGCGCAGCCACCAAGCCGATTTGCAGCCCAACCAGCGCGACTACCGTCTGCCAGAAATTCCACCTGTGGAATTTATTCCGGCCATGCACGGCTTGCAATTTGTCAATCGCTATCCCGGCTACTGGATTCCTTTCTCGGTGCCGTCTGTGCCGGACATCCCCAGCGTGAGCGCAATTTATGGACTGTGTGGCGGCATGTGTGCCACCTCGCTGGACTTCCTTTTGGCTGGACGAAAAATCCCGCAGCGCCGCCGCCGTCCCGGGCGGGTAACACCACTGCATCGCTACATCCACACGCGGCAGGTTGATAGTTTGACTGGCGGCACGCAGGTAGCCCGTTTTGCCCGCTGGATGAGTTTGCCAGATACGGCCGTACACCGTCGCACCGCTGAAGAACTCAAGACCTTACGCCAAAACCTGGACAACGGCGTGCCCACCCCTATCGGCATGGTTTACGTCAGCACCAAAGACACCATGCAAATCTGGCACAACCACCAAATTTTGGCCTGCCAATACGAAGAACTCGGCGAAGGGCGCATCCGCATCCTGGTCTACGATCCCAACTACCCCCGCCGCAACGACGTCTTTGTGGAATCCTGGCCCGACAAGGAAAACGGCGGCGTAGCCAGCGTCCAGCGCATCGGCAAAAAGGATAAAGTCACGCGCGGCTACTTCGTCATGCCCTACGAACCCGTCGTCCCCCCCGCCATCCTCGACGACGACACCGCCAGCGACGAAAAAGACGAACGCGGCTTTGGCTAATTACGCTCATGAATGATCTACGATTTAAAGTAATCTATCATTTTGGTTATGAAATAGACCTCAAAACCAAAGTCGAAAGTGGCTTTCTAATCTTTAATGAGCAATCTATCTTGATAAAGGGAAAAAATGTCTCTGATTTGTCTTTCTCGTCCTTTAAGCAAGTAGAACTTTTCAGATTAAATGGACTAGGCAGAATGATAAAATTAGAATGTGTGGATTGCACTATATTTCTATCGGTCGTTTGGCTGAACATAAGCGGATATTTTGCACTAATAAATTTTTTCGG
>JBNKLQ010000327.1:0-6161 GCA_050292445.1 Promineifilaceae bacterium (SeqCode)
AGCGGCGCAACCTCACCGCCGACGTAGCCCACGAGCTGCGCACGCCGCTGCACATCATCCAGGGCAATTTGGAAGGTGTGCTGGATGGCGTTTACGATGCCACGCCCGAACACATCGAAGCCACGCTGGACGAAACCCGGCTGCTGGCGCGACTGGTCACCGATCTACACACGCTTTCTCTGGCCGATGCCGGGCAGCTGCCCTTAAAAATGGAACTGGTGAATGTGGCCGATTTGCTGGCCGATGTGGCCACCAGCTTTTCCGGCCAGGCAGAAGCGCAGGGGGTGGCACTTGGGGTGGAAACGGCCGTTCTCCCCCCAGACACCCACATTCAAGGTGACGCCGGACGACTCGATCAGGTTTTGAGTAATTTGGTGGTGAATGCGCTAAGACACACGCCGGAAAACGGCCGTATCACTCTCAGCGCCAAATTGGTAGATGACGGCGTGCAAATTCAAGTCACCGACACGGGCGAAGGCATTCCCGAAGCCGATTTGCCGTTTGTTTTTGAGCGCTTCTGGCGCGGCGACCGGGCCCGCACCCACGGCGGTGGGGCAGGCGGCGGTTTAGGATTGGCGATTGCCAAGCAGATTGTGGTGGCTCATAACGGCCGTATCGCCGTCACCAGCACCCCCCACCAGGCCACCACCTTTACCCTTACCTTTCCCACAGCCGCCGCGCCATTGTGAATTAGTTTACCCCATGATGGCGCGGCTCATTAGCCAAACGGCCGTAAGCAACAACAGCCCATCCAGCGAGAGCCGGTAAGTGCGCAATGCCATTGTTTGAATTAGCCGCCAGCCCACCAGAACTGCCACCACTGCCACGGCGGAGAGCAGCAGGGTGAGCAGCCACAGCTCCGCTGGAAAAACGCCTGTGCTCAAGTAAGCGGGAATTTTGATGAGCTGCAACGCAAATTGCAGCAGGGCTACCGTGCCAACAAACTGTTTTTGGATGAGTCCATGCCCCTTGATGGCAACGGCCGTTGGTGGCCCAGCTGAGCCGGCAAAGCCACTGATTCCCCCAATAATGACGCCCCAGCCAACCAACCCGCGATGCCCAACCGTGACTGTTTTACGGAAGACGTATTGGCGTAGCAAAGAAGCCACAATAATTAAGGCAATGCCCCCTTGCAACAGACGCGCATCTACCCGACCTGTGAAAAACGCAGCCAGCAGCGCGGCGGGCAAGGCGGAAAGCCCCGTGAGCAGCGCAACTTTTACTTGGATGTGTTGACGAAACAGCCACAGCTTTAGCAGATTATTGAACAGCATAATGGGCGCGATCATGGCCACAGCTTGCGCTGCAGGCAGCCGCAACATCAACACCGGTAGCAGCAAAATGGGGCCGCCAATGCCAAAGGTGGAAGCAACCACAAAGGCCAAGAAAGCAGCCAGAACAAACAGGAAGAGCCAGGGGAGGGTGATGATCATATCGAATTCGAAAACTTTAGAGATCGGAGACTGGAAATTAACCTAATCTCCAGTCTCTCTATCAAAGCCAGTTTGGACTACTTTCCAAATAATCGTTGATGCTACAGGCGCAGATGGCCACGATGGGGCCGTCAATGCCTTGTTGGCGCAGGTTTAAGGCAGCGGCGATGGTAAGACCTGAAGAGGGGCCAAGAAGCAAGCCGCTGGTTTGCGAAACCTGACGCGCATATTGCCAGGCCGCTGCTGAGGGGATTGGGAGAATATCGCTGAGAACGGATTTTTCCAGCAAGGGCTGGGGGATAGGCGGCGCTAATCCGGGAACACCATGCGGTGCCCAGGGCTGGCCAGAAGCAATGGCTGCTTCGGCTGGTTCGACGCCAAACACGCGTCCTTGTGACCCGGCGCTTTTCACTTCGCGCCCAATGCCGGTGGCGGATAAGCCGGTACCAATGCCCACTGTGATGGAAACGGCCGTTCCCAATTCAACAATTATTTCGCGGGCGACCGGCCGGTAATGATCAATGAGTCGTGCCTCACGAGCTTGGGCCAACACATAAACGCCTGGGTCTTCAGCAAACTGCTGCATCATTTGCGTGGCAACGTCTGAGGGCACCTGATGACAGGTCGCGCCTAGCCATTCCAGCATGAGAACAGTCTGGAGCATAGCGGTTGGGGGGAGAACGGCCGTTACCGAAATCCCCAACTGCGCCCCTGCCCAGGCCGTGGTGACTGCGGCCGACCCGGCACTGCGAATAGCAATACATTGGTTAGGTTGAAGTTCGCCACTTTCCTGCAAAGCTTGCAAAAAATGGGGAATGGAGCGGTGTTTCATTGAGCCAGACGGATGCAGATATTCAACTTTGGCATAAACATCTTTGATCTCGCGTCCTTGGTCATGGAGTGTTATAGGAGCAAGCGGCGTGGGAATGTTCATGCGCTGATTGTCTCCTGGCGAAAGTCAAAGAAGCGGGGCACTTTGACCATATTTGTGTGTTGAGAAGCGGCCTTTTCCAGGTAATCCAGATGGGCCTCAGTCACAATTTCAACGTCTGGCGTGACAGCAACGCTTTGAGAAACCTTGTTGGCCACGGCCAGCCGAACTGCTTCTGGATTTTGTTCTTGAGCGGGAACTAACAGGAGAGCAACCTCATCATTGCCCAACTGGTTTTTGCGCACTCGTACAGCCGAGCGGCGTACAAAAGGAAAACTGTCGGCTATGTCGAGCAGGAAATCGGGAAAGATAGTTTGTCCAAACACTTTTAATTGGTGATCGACACGTCCCAGGACAGGACCCAACCGTGGCGATTTACGGCCGCATGAACAAGCATCATGCCGTATCCATGCCGCAATGTCCCCGGTACCGTAGCGAATGGGTACAAAACCGCGCGGCAAGGTTAATCCAGTTAAAACAACTTCGCCGGGTTGGTTGGGGCTTGTCACTGGTAAACCGCTTGCGGGATCGATGAGTTCTACCAGATGATGGTCATCGTGGATGTGCAGCCCTTGGTGCTGCTGGCATTCATGGGCGATAGGCCCTAACTCGCTGGTGCCATACTGGTTGATTGTCAGGTCGAAGCCCCACAGCTGATTAACCGCACTGGCCACTGAGTTTATTTGTAACGTTTCATCAAAAACGGCCGCAACCGCCAAAAATGCCCGGTTTGGTAGTTTTTCCGGTGTGGGCCAACGTTCCCCAGCCTCTTCCGCCATGCGTACCAACACATACGGGTTGCCAATCACAAAATCTGGCTGAATGTATTCGAAAATTTGCAGCACGCGCTCCAATCGCTGGGGAGAACAGCGGATAGCCAGCCCCCCTTCTGCTTTGATGGCCTGCCAGACCAGTGGCCCCAGCGTAAATAGATCGTTCAAACTAAGAAGCTGTAACACACGGCTGCCCGGTTTGACCCCCAGCTCGCGCAGCAGGCGGCGCACACGCAGTACACGAAGCTGTTCCTGTTCTTTATTCACGGGCACATCCACCGGCCGCCCCGTCGTGCCTGATGAACTAACCAGGTCTGAGGCGTCCGTAAAGACCATGACCTGATTCCAATGGTCGCGTAGGTCTTGCTTGCGGGTAATGGGCAGCTTGTAGAATTCACCCGTGCGCAGCATGTTCAAGACGTCTTGCAGGGCTGGCTGTCCCCAATGGTCACGATAAAAACCGCGCTGCCAACCTTCTTTGATAACGGCCTCCAGTTGAGATGTCAAAGTTGGGGAAATGGTGGAAGTTCCCAGGAAAGATGGGTTCTCTTGATAAGATGAGAGGATTGTCATGGTTTATTCTCCTAAGCTAATGATGGTTGTGATGGGTATTTGAGTCTTTGAATGAGTAGAAATGTTGATGGGCATACGGCCGTTTAGCCCAAAGCTGCATAATGACAGGTGACATGTGCCTATCATGCGCCAGGAGATTAGTTTTGTGAACTGGGAGGAATACTAGCTGAGCACTGGTAATGACCACAGGTGCCCGTTGGGCAGAAGAAATTTATGATAGATTATAGGAAGTTGCCCAAACGGCCGCTTCCACACGAGATGAGACATGCAGCTTTGCTAAAATATTGCCAACGTGAAACTCAACGGTACGTTTAGAAATTTGTAGTTGGGCACCAATTTCTTTGTTGGCTAACCCTTGTGTGATTAATGTTAAGACGGCCTTTTCTCTTTCTGTCAGGGTAACTGTGTCTGGCGCTGGCAATTCTTTCGCTTGCTGAAGAAGGCTGGCAACCACCGAGCGACTCAAGGACGAAACCCCTTGCACCGCATTACGAATCGCGGAAATAATTGCTTCGGGCGTTTCGCTTTTGAGGATGCAGCCTAAAGCCCCAGCTGTGGTCAACGCATCTCTACAATCCTGACAGCAATCATCCACCATCACAAGGACCTTGATTTTTGGACATTTTTTATGAATCAGGTTTAACGTTTGGATGATTTCGGATTCCACAATACCTGCGCTTAACAACAGCACATCAGGTTCAAAGTGTAGACAAAGGGATTTCATTTCGGTTATTGTGACAGCTTCCCCTAATAATCGAAAATCAACTTCTGTTGCCAGACAGGCACGAATCGCAGTTCGTATTAATGGTTGGCTTTCGGCCAGCAAAATACGGATGGTGCAAGGCATAGCTTTCCCCTTGTTAAAGATTTAAGAATTAATTTCTACCCTCCTATATTCTAATTGCCACGCTTTTTTCTATCTGTGCCGTGCCATACATACAAGGCGTCCAAGCGTGATTGATCCCATTGGGGAGGAACTATGCTCACAGTTAATCGCTTTTTTGATATGGTATGGGGAAATGCGTTGGAAATTGGTGAAAAGGCAAGGACTGGCAGTCCTCAGCGATACTTTGCATAGCGAAACTACTTGATAGGACTGCCAGTCCTGATCCTATTCGGGATGCAGCAATTTCTGGCAGAGGCGCACGCCGGACATGGCGTCGTTGAGCCAGTAGTCGGCCCCGACGTAGCGGCATACCTGCTCATTGAGCTGGTTGCCACCGATGATGATGGGAATGGCGCGGAGCTCGGCATCGCCGGTCATGCGGAAAAGGTCGATGGTTTCTTTCATGGCGTCGTAGGAGGTGGTGAGCAGCCCGGACAGGCCGATGAGGTTGGGCCGCACCTGCACCGCTTGCAGCAAAAATTCGGATGGCGGCACATCGACGCCTAGATCGTGGACGGAAAAGCCGTAGCAGGTTAGCAACATGCTCAGGTTGTTCTTGCCGATGTCGTGGATGTCCCCTTTGACAGTGCCGAGCAGAATGGTGCCGGATTCCTTGCCAGTAAATGTTTCCTGGATGATGGGCTGCACAATTTCCATCACCTCGCGGAAAATTTCGCCCGCCATGATGAGGCCAGACAAATAATATTCCTGCCGCTCGTACCGCTCACCTACCTGTCGCAGTCCTTCCTGGCAATCTTCGATGATGGCCAGCGGATCGTCTCTCTGGGCAATACGCTTTTCCACAAGTGCCAAAACTTCTATTTCTTCCAGGTCGGCGACGTGAGCAATGAAGGTGAGTCTTTGCGGATCGGGGGTGGGGGAATCACTCATCTTTGCGGCCCTCCTGGATGCCAATTTCGGTAGCGAAGCGCAGGTGATCGCTGCGGAAGATAAACCAGCCCCAACTTAACGGCCGTTCCTCAAAATCGTAAAATAGATGTTCCAGGTAAAAAGCGGCCGTAGGCAATTTGGCCTGCAAAATGTTAGCTTCTTCTTCATTCATCAGCGTGGCTTCGATGGTGAGCTGGCCACGTTTGAGGGAGTGGTTGACGGCGTTGGAAAAGAGACCGTGTAGGGAGGTGACATCCATTTCGGCCTCGACGATGGGGCGGGTGGGATCATAAATGAGGTAGGCGCGATGGTAAAAAATGGGCTGGCCGTCCCTGGTGAGCAGGCGGCGGATGTAGATGACGTTGTCCCCTTGGGTGATGCACAATTTGCGGGCAGTGCGTTCATCAGCGGACACCACGCGTACTTCCAGTAACTTAACGGCCGTATCCACCCCATCTTGAAACAACGCTTGAAGCTCTTGCAAATCGAAAACGGCCGTGCCCAATTCCAGCGGTTTTACAAACGTGCCCTTGCCCTGCGCCGTGCTTACCACGCCCTGGTCCGACAGCAAATTGATCGAGCGGCGCACCGTCATTGGGCTGATGCCGTAGGTGCGGCACAGCTGAGCCTCTGAAGGCAGCTGGTCGCCTGGCCGGAAGGCCCCTTCGGCAATC
>JBNKLQ010000328.1:0-6113 GCA_050292445.1 Promineifilaceae bacterium (SeqCode)
TCCACGCCGTACCATCCGCCTGATCGAGATGACCGCCCAACGGCAGATCAGCGCTGCGATCAAACACGCTGATGTTATCCATGCCCAGAAAGCCGCCCTGAAAAACGTTGTTGCCGTCGGTGTCTTTGCGATTCACCCACCACGTAAAATTAAGCAGCAGCTTGTGAAATATACTTTCGAGGAAGGCGCGATCCGCGTGGCCCGTCGTTGCGCGCTCCAGTTGATAGACCTGCCAGATCGCCCAGGCATGCACCGGGGGATTCACATCCTCAAAATTCCATTCGTAGGCGGGCAGTTCTCCGTTGGGGTGCATGTACCATTCGCGCAAAATCAGGATGAGCTGCCGCTTGGCCCACTCCGGGTCCACCAATGCCAGCGGCAGCGTGTGGAAAGCCAAATCCCAGGCAGCGTACCAGGGATATTCCCATTTATCGGGCATAGAAAGCACATCCAGATTGTAGAGATGAGTCCAATTGTGGTTACGGCCGTTCTGACGCGCACCGGGCGGAGGAGTGCCAGCCGGATCGCCATCCAGCCATTGCTGCACGCCGTAATGGTAAAATTGCTTCGACCAGAGCAGACCAGCCAATGCCTGCCGCTGTATCCGCCGCTCATCTTCGTTAAGCCCGGCAGAATGAACGGTGTCGTAAAAAGCATCCGCTTCAGCCTGCCGCTGCGCGAAAATGGCGTCAAAATCGGCAAACGGGGCGGCCTCGTTGCCAGGGCTAAAACGGACCTGCACCACAAACTGCTCCCCCGGCGGCACAACCGCCTGAAAATGAGCCGCTGCCTTGCTGCCCACCTGCTCAGGATTCACGGCGCTTTGCTCGCCCTGAATAATCGCCCGATGAAAACTGTCTTTGACATACGGTGAGGTGTTGGACTGGTTATAAATGGTCAGATTTGTCTCGTTTTCGGTGAACATCAATCGTGGGAGCACATCGCGATGCGCCCCTTCGGCCGTTGCCCACCACCAGCGCTCGCCTAAATGACGATCTTTTGTGTGAATGGCGTTGTCGCCAATGGCTTGTAGCCTGGGCCGGGAACGGCCGTATCCCCAAGACCAGGTGTTACGATACCAGATGTGGGGCAGGATGTGGATAGGCGCAGGAGTGTTGGCGCGGTTTACGGCCGTAATTCGGCACAAAATATCTTCCTCGTCCGCTTTGGCATATTCAATAAAGATGTCAAAGTAGCGGTTTTCTGCAAACGCTTCGGACAGGGCATCAATCAATTCAAATTCAGGATCGGTTTTGCTGCGACGGCCGTTTTCTGCCACCAGTTCCGCATACGGGTAAGCCACTTGCGGATATTTATACAGCATCTTCATGTAGCTGTGGGTGGGGGTGCCATCGAGGTAGAAATAATATTCTTTCACGTCCTCGCCGTGGTTGCCCTCGTTCCCCGTCAGGCCAAACAGCCGCTCTTTGAGGATGGGGTCTTGCTCGTTCCACAGCGCCACGCCCAGGCATATGTTTTGGAAGCGGTTACAGAATCCGGCCAATCCATCTTCATTCCAGCGGTAAGCCCGGCTGCGGGCATGGTCATGCGGAAAATATTCCCACGCTTCGCCCGTCGCGCCGTAATCTTCGCGCACCGTACCCCAGGCCCGTTCGCTGACGTAAGGCCCCCAGTTTTTCCAATCGGCCCGCCTTGCTTCCGAGTCGAGAAGTCGCTGCTGTTCGACCGTTTTTGCTTTGCGCATAGATCTCCTTATTAATGCTTCAACAGAAATGATTGGCTGGTGCCTCATCATCTTACCATCGGGTAACAAATTGCATTGTAGCATCATCTGAAATGATGAAAGGTGTAGAAGTATGACTGAGTGTACGGCCGTTGCGTGGTATAATCGGCACCACAACAACTTGTTACTTACAAACCTCACATTACCAACCACCACAAGTCATTTACCTATCATTTCGATTGATGATTTACTTTGCATAAATCAATTTGACGCAAAAGGAAAACTCATGAGCAAACTGCATGAACTGTTTCAACTTGGCCAATCCGTCTGGTATGACAATATTAGCCGTGCCTTGCTGGACTCTGGCGAAATGCAAGCCCTGATCGACGAGGGCATCGTCGGTGTTACCTCTAACCCCTCTATTTTTGAAAAAGCCATCGCCAAAAGCAACGACTATGATACAGCAATCCGCGAGCTGGCCCTGGCTGGGAAATCCACCACTGAGATTTACGAAGCGCTGGCCCTGGAAGATATTGGCGAAACGGCAGATCTACTTAAGCCAGTTTATGACAAAACCGGGGGCGTTGATGGCTACATCAGCCTAGAAGTCAGCCCCACCCTGGCCCGCGACACAGAAGGCACCATCGCTGAGGCGCGCCGCCTGTTTGCCGCACTCAGCCGCCCCAACATCATGATCAAAGTGCCTGCCACGCCGGAGGGCATTCCCGCCATCGAAACGCTCACGGCAGAAGGGATCAACATCAACGTCACGCTTATTTTCTCCTTGAGCAGCTATGAAGACGTGATGAACGCTTACATCACCGGCCTGGAAAAACGGCTGGCAGCGGGTCAGCCCATCGATCACATCAGTTCGGTTGCTTCCTTTTTTGTAAGCCGGGTAGATACGGCCGTAGATAACGCCCTTGACGCCAAAGGCAACCAGGTTTTACAAGGCAAGATCGCCGTGGCCAACGCCAAAATAGCCTATGCCCGCTTCCAGCAAGTTTTCAGCGGGGCACGCTGGCAGGCGCTGGTAACAAATGGAGCACGAGTGCAACGGCCGTTATGGGCCAGCACCAGCACCAAAAACCCAGCTTACCCAGACACGCTCTACGTCGATACCCTCATCGGCCCAGACACGGTCAACACCATGCCGCCAGCCACGGTGGATGCCTTCAAAGACCACGGCGTATTGGCCGTTACCCTCACCGAGGGCGTTGAGGATGCCGCCGGTCAGCTGGAAGCACTGACGCAGGCCGGTGTCGATTTAGATGCCGTGACCGATCAATTGCAAATTGACGGAGTTGATGCCTTCGCCAAGTCGTTCCACTCACTGATGGACAGCATCGAGAGTAAGCGCGCCGCTATTTTGGCCGGAACCGATGGCTTTTCGGCTTCATTGGGCAGTGCGGAAACGGCCGTCGACAACGCCGTCAGCGAGATGCAAAAAAAAAATATCCTTGAGCGCATCTGGCAGCACGACCACACCGTCTGGGACCCAGAACCAACCGAAATAACCAACCGCCTGGGCTGGCTGCACACGCCCCAAGATATGGCCGCCGAAGTGAACCGCATCAACCAGTTTGTGGCCGATGTGCAGGCGGCTGGCTTCACGGAGGTGATGCTGTTGGGCATGGGGGGTTCCAGCCTGGCCCCGGAACTGTTTGCCAAAACGTTTGCCCACAACGGCAAAGGGCTCAACCTGCGCGTTTTGGACAGTACGGACGCAACGGCCGTACAAACCTATGCTCAAACGGCCGATCTGGCCCACACCTTGTTTGTCGTCTCCACCAAGTCCGGCGGGACTGTGGAGACATTTTCTTTCTTTAAATATTTCTACAACCGCGTTGCGGAACTAGTTGGCAACGACAAGGTGGGCAGCCACTTTGTAGCCATCACCGACCCCGGCAGCGGTCTGGTGAAAACGGCCGAAAAGTACAACTTCCGCCAGACGTTTGAGAATGATCCCAACATTGGCGGCCGTTACTCCGTCATCTCGTTCTTTGGCCTGCTGCCTGCCGCCCTGGTGGGGGTCGATGTGGCCCAACTATTGCAACGAGCGCAAGCAGCCACGCAATCGGCCGTTCCGCTGCGGCTGGGCACTATTTTGGGCACGTTGGCCCAGGCTGGCCGCGACAAAGTAACCCTAATCACCTCGGAACCCATTGCCAGTTTTGGTGACTGGGTAGAGCAGCTCATTGCCGAGAGCACCGGCAAAAATGGCAAGGGTATCTTGCCCGTGGTTGGCGAACCCGTACTGGATCCGTCTGGCTACGGGGCTGACCGGCTGTTTGTTTATTTGCGACTGGACAATACACATGATACGGCCGTTACCCAGCTAAAGCAGGCAGGCCAGCCGGTGGTCCGTTTTGACCTGCACGACCTGTATGATTTGGGCGCCCAATTTTTCATTTGGGAACTGGCAACGGCCGTTGCCGGACACGTCATTGGTATCCAGCCCTTCGACCAGCCCAACGTAGAATCGGCCAAAGTGCTGGCCCGCAAAATGGTGGCAGCATATCAAGAAAGCGGCAAGCTGCCCCAGCTAGACAGCGCAGAGCCAACGGTTGGTAATTTGATAGCATTCATCAAGCAGGCAAAGCCGGGCGACTACATTTCTATCCAGGCGTACGTACCGTCAACGCCAGAAACGGATGCGCAACTACAAACGCTTCGCAGAATGCTGCTCAGATTTACCAAATGTGCTACCACGGTGGGGTATGGGCCACGCTTCCTGCATTCCACCGGGCAGCTGCACAAGGGGGATGCGGGCAACGGCCTCTTCATCCAGTTCACTTCGGACCCAGTTGAGGATGTGGCCATCCCTGACGAAGCGGGTGAATACGCCAGCGGTATGAGCTTTGGCGTGCTCAAAATTGCCCAGGCGCTAGGTGATGCTCAAGCATTGCTCGACGAAAACCGCCGGCTGATTCGCTTTGATTTGGGAACGGCCGTTGATGAGAAACTGCAAAAATTATGGGATTAACGCTGTAGCCGCGGATTCTTTCCGCGTTTTCATTGCGCGGTAAGAAACCGCGGCTACAAATCTGTAAGGATCAAATATGGCCAACGAGACCAAACCAACCACCTTCATCATTTTTGGCGCGTCGGGGGATTTGACCCGGCGCAAACTGATTCCAGCCCTGTTTAACTCTTACTGCAAAAAGCGGCTGCCGGAGCAGTTCAACATCATCGGCTTTGCCCGACGGCCGTGGGATGATGCCCAGTTTCGCCAGATTTTGCAGGAAGGGATACAGGAACTGGCCCCGGCAACATACAATGCCGAGAAATGGGGACCCTTTGCCAAATACATTAGCTACGCTCAAGGAGACTTGATCACCGCAGAAGATTACAATTCCTTGCAAATACATCTAAAGGAAATTGAGGCAGGTCCAGGCAACCGGCTGTATTACATGGCCACCTCCCCTAACTTCTTTGTGCCCATTGTGGAAAACTTAGGCGCGGCTGACATGGTGCAGCAAAAAGATGGCTGGCGGCGTTTGGTGGTCGAAAAACCGTTTGGCCACGATTTGGCCTCGGCTCAGGCGCTTAACAGCGCACTCCAGGCCGTTTTTGCCGAAGACCAAATTTACCGGATCGATCATTATTTGGGCAAGGAAACGGCGCAAAATATTTTGTACTTCCGCTTTGCCAACACCATTTTTGAACCGGTTTGGAATCGCAATTACGTAGACAATGTGCAGATTTCGGTGACAGAAAGTGTGGACGTAGGGCGACGGGCTGGCTACTATGACCAGGCAGGCGTGGTGCGCGATATGTTCCAGAACCATCTGATGCAGCTGCTGTCACTGATGGCCATGGAGCCGCCTGCTTCATTTGAGGCCAATGCGGTACGGAATGAGAAAGCAAAATTGTTTCACGCGATACGGCCGTTACAGCTCGATCAAACCGTGCGGGGCCAATACGAAGGCTACCTGCAAGCCGAAGGCGTCGCTGAAGGCTCGCAAACACCGACCTACGCCGCCATGACGTTGTTCATCGACAACTGGCGCTGGCAAGGTGTGCCCTTCTACCTGCGCTCCGGCAAGGCACTCAAGGGCAAAAACACCGAAATCATCGTGGAGTTTAAGCTGCCGCCCCATCTCATGTTTGACGACATCCAGGATGAGGATTTTTCGGCCAACATCCTCTCCATGTGCATTCAGCCCGACGAAGGTATTCATCTGAAGCTGGAAGCCAAAATCCCCGATTCGCATAAAACCCAGCCAGTGGATATGGAGTTTCATTATCGCTCGTCGTTTAAGGGGAACAGCTTGCCCGATGCCTACGAGCGGCTGCTGCTGGATGCCGTGCGCGGCGATGCCTCGCTCTTTACCAGGGCCGACAGCATCGAAGCGGCCTGGGCGTTGATGGACCCGGTGATCAACTGCTGGGAAGAGGATAAAAATGCCCCGCCGATGGTCACCTA
>JBNKLQ010000329.1:0-6078 GCA_050292445.1 Promineifilaceae bacterium (SeqCode)
CGCCCACTTCTGGATGGGCTGGATCGGTGATCTGGCGCGGCAAAAAATCGTCCAGCGACTGCCGAATAGGGTCAAGCAAGGTAGCTAACGTCAGTTCATTCATAATTCTCAATTCATTATTCACAATTCATTATTTTCCCGGCTGCCAGCCTTCGTACAACGGATGGTCAGGGGTGATGGGTAGAGAAACGGCCGTTTCCGTCCGTCCCGAATCATAAAGCGCTGTCAGTAACTCCGCTGACTGTCGGGCATCGGCCAGAGCCACCGGTAAGTCCGTTCCCTGCGTCAGCGATTGGTGGAAACGGTAAAATTGCCCGGTAAACCGTTCCGGCAGCGGTGTAAATTCAGCCAGCACGGCGTCGATTTGGGCCTGAATTTCCGGCGTATCACCGTGAAACTGCCAGGGACCGGCACTGTTGTTGTAAGGATTCAGACTGCTTTCGGCGACCATGTTTTCAAAGCAAAAACGGTGGCGGCTGATTTCTTTGCTGGAGCCGGTGGTGATGGCCAGCGTGGCCAGTGAGCCGTCGGCCATTTCCAGAGCAGCGGCCACGGTGTCTTCGGTTTCGATGGGGTTAACGGCCGTTTTCAGCCGCACCATCACACTTTTCACTGGCCCCACCACGTAACACAACACATCATGGGCATGAATCGCCAGCGTAACCAGCGCCCCACCCAGTTCTGTGTCCCACTTGCCACGCCAGGGCTGGGCATAGTATTCGGCGCGGCGTCGCCACAATGTTTCTACGGTGGTCAGATAGGTTTTACCGGTCAGCCCGGCTGCTTGCAGCGCCTTCAGCTTTTGCAGCCCGTGACCAAAGCGGTACTGGAAGATGGGCATCACCCGTTTGCCGGAAGCGGCTTCGGCCTGGATTAGATGGTCAATGTCGGCCAGCGATCCGGCGATGGGCTTTTCCAAGACAACGTGTTTGCCTGCGGCCAATGCTTGCAGCGCCATGGGCAGGTGTAAATGGTTGGGCGTACAAATATTGATAATGTCGATGTCGTCGCGGGCGCAAAGCGCGTCAAAGTCGGCGACGACGTGGGGGATGTTGAATTGTTGGGCGGCTTCTTGGGCTTCGGCTGGAGTGGCAGCGGTAACGGCCGTAACCGCAAACATCTCCGGCAATTGCTGGTATCCCTCAATGTGTTCCTTGCCGATGCCCACACCGACAATGCCCACGTTAAATTGTTTCATTCACGAACCTTCCTAAAAAATTGGACGCTGATTAACGCGGATGAACGCTGATAAAGAACATTAATCTGCGTTTATCATGAAAATCTGCGTCCAATATTTTTCATTCCGTCGTATTATCCAACTATCTGATATTTCCCAATCGCGCGGCCTGCGCCTGTGCGGTCAGCGCCAGCTCCGACGCCAAAAAGCAGTGCGCCTGCGTCATCGCCGTTTCCGTGCGGTTGACCACGTCGGAAAGGAACCGCCGACCAAATGACAGGTCTATGTTGTCACAAGGGATGCGGTGTGTGCCTTTCTGATCAACCAGGAAAAGATGGTTCGGTCCCGGCTGACCGCCGATGTCCACATTTTTGCGCACTTCAATGTAGCCGTCCGTGCCCAAAATGGTGAGGCGGGTGTCGCCCCAAACGGCCGATCCCTCTGGTGTGAACCAGTCCACGCGCACGTAGCCCAGCCCGCCGTTGCCGCGCAGCATGGCATCGCCAAAATCTTCCAGTTCGGGATACTGCGGATGGTTGAAATTGCCAACTTGCGATGACACCACTTCCGCCTCGGTGGAACCGGTGAAGTAGAGAAACTGGTCCATTTGATGGGCGGCGATGTCGGTGAGAATGCCGCCGTACTGCGCTTTCTTGAAGAACCAGTCGGGCCGACCCTCAGGCCGCATCCGGTGCGGGCCAAGTCCAACGGTTTGCAGCACGCGGCCAATCGCGCCAGCCTTGATCAGTTCACCTGCCTTCACCGTCGCTGCATTTTCAAATCGTTCGCCGTAAAAAACAGAATAAATGCGGCCTGTCTCGGCCTGTACGCGCCGCACCTCAGACAATTGGGCCAGCGAGGTGAAGCCGGCCTTGTCGACAAAATAATCTTTGCCGCGCTGCATGGCCTCAATGCCCAGTGGGGCACGTTCGTTGGGGATGATCGAACTGGCAATGACGTGGACGCTGTCGTCGTCAAGAATCTCTTCCGGGGTGTGGGCCAGCGGCACGTCAGGATATTGAGCCCGAAACTGGGCCACCAGTTCTGGCTCTTTGGCGTAGAAAGCCGCCAGTTCAGCACCTGCATCAAGCAGGGCCTGGGCCATGCCGTAAATATGTCCGTGGTTAATGCCAATAACGCCGAAACGAATAGTTGGTTGTGTTGTCACAATTGCTCTTCCTTATGAATCGATACGCGATTTAGCAAATTGCGTTAGGGTTTTCATTCATGGTGATGTGCTATCTCTCATAAAATCTTTTGGGTTATCAGGCGCAACGTCACGATTTCGTAGGGTTTGATGGGAAAGGTGGCGCTACGGCCGTTGCAGGCCAGTTCGGTTTGGTTTTCTTCGAGCAGGTTGGTGATGTAAACGGCCGTTACTTCCCCCCCCATCTCCAACGTCACGTCGCCCCGCTGCCGCATACATTCATAAAGCCGCACAATCAGGCCGTGGCCGTCCTCCGCCTGCTTCACCGTCTCGATTACCACGTTGGGTGCGGCGACGGCAACCAGGCTGGCCAAACCCGTTGACGCAGCGCCGGACTGAACCGGCTCCGTGGCATAAATGTGCAGCGGATCGTTGAGCGCGTAAGCCTGGCGCACGGTTTCCCGGCCCCAGCGCCCGGCGTGGGGCAGCAGGCTGTAGCGGAACTCATGTTCACCCTGGTCGGCTTCGGGGTCGGGGTCGGTGGAGCTGCGCAGCAGCGTCAGACGAATCTGCCCACCGTCCGGAGTCCGGTCTTGAATATCGTGGCCGTATTTGCAGTCGTTGAGTAGGCTGACGCCGTAGCCGCCTTCGCTCAAATCGACCCACTTTTGGGCGACCGTCTCGAACCGCGCACAATCCCAACTGGTATTGCGGTGGGTCGGCCGCTCGACGTTGCCCCACTGGATTTCGTAGGTGGCAGTGGGGCTAAGTACGTCCACCGGGAAGGCAACTTTCAGCAGCGTTTGCCGCTCGCGCCAGTCGATCCAGGTGTCGAAGTCAAGTCGCGGGCTGTTGTGACTCAGCGAGATGCGCTGGGTGAAGCGGCTGTGCAGAATCTGGCGCTCGATCTGGATGGTGGCGCGCAGCGGGCCAGATTCGATAACGGTAACGGCCCCTTCGGCTTCGCTCAGGGCAGGCGTTGCTGGTTCTGCCAGCCACATTTTGTCATCGTAAAAAATGTCGATGTCCCAAGCATTCCAGTTGATGGGGCGGTCTTCAAACGCCTGCCACTGGTTGGCAATCGCGCCGGTGGGTAGTATTTCACGGCCGTTTTGCCGGTCCAAGATGCGAATGATGTCGCCAGCATCGTTCAGTTCCACGCGCAAAAAGTCGTTTTCTAAGTGAGTGGGCGAAACAGAGAGCGGGCCAAGTGGATTGGTTTTTGCAGCAGCTAGGGGGAGGAGGGAATACGGCCGTACCTCCCCCACATCCAGCAGCAGCCCACCATCAACTTCCTGAAAAATCACACCATCGGGAACACACTCAGCATCCCCATCTGGCCAAAACACAAGATCATCTCGCGTAAAAGATGTCGGATTGATCACCAACAAATCGCTGCCCGTCGCTTGGGTCAGCAGCGCCAGCGCCTCATCCCGCACCTGCTCACCAAGCTGCTGCACTTCGGCGTAATCCGCCAGCGAATCCTTGTACACATCGTTAATGCTGCTGCCGGGGATGATGTCGTGGAACTGGTTGAGGGCGACGAGCTGCCAGGCACGGTTCAGTCTATCCTGCGGATAGCGGTAATCGGTAATCGGTGAACGGTAATCGGTGAACGGATCACCGATTACTGATAACTGATTACCGATTACTGCGGCATACGCCGCCAAAAACTCGGCATCATGCAGCAAAAACTCCGACTGGCGGTTGGCGCGTTTGTTGCGGGCCTGGGTGGTGTAGGTACCGCGATGGAGTTCCAGGTAGAGTTCACCGTTCCAGGTGGGGAAACGGCCGTTGGCTTCCCGTTCGGCATCGCGGAAAAAATCAGCTACTTTGCCGCGCCGCACTTGGGGCATGCCCGGGAATTGGGCCAGTTCGCGCAAATTTTCCTGCATCTCCCGCGTGGGGCCGCCGCCGCCGTCGCCGTGACCATAGGCCATCAGCAAGTGGCGTGACGTTTCTTTGTGCTGGAAGCTGCGCCATCCTTCCAAGACAACATCCGGTGTGGCCGTGGCGTTGTAATCACCACCGCGACGACCGGGCTTTTTCACCGGGCTGAAGTGGGTGAGGACTTTCGTGCCGTCCAGCCCCTGCCACCAGAACGTGTCATAAGGCATCTTGTTGTACTGGCTCCAGCCGA
This sequence comes from Promineifilaceae bacterium (SeqCode), assembly GCA_050292445.1. GTDB lineage: Bacteria > Chloroflexota > Anaerolineae > Promineifilales > Promineifilaceae > Leptofilum. The sequence goes on from JBNKLQ010000329.1 coordinate 4,465, forward strand.
TTTTGATCGTGAAAAAGTAATCCAGCCCGGCCTGCTTGATCAACTGCGGCAGGCTCCAGGCGTAGCCAAACACGTCCGGCAGCCAGAGCACCGGCGATTCCACATCGGGGCCAAAATGCTCGCGGAAGAAGCTGCGTCCCAGCAAAAACTGCCGGGCCAGCGATTCGCCGCCAGACAAATTGCAGTCAGCTTCCACCCACATGCCGCCGATTGGTTCCCAACGGCCGTTTTTCACCTGCGTCTTAATCTCCTCAAACAACGCCGGGTAATCCTGGCGCACATAGTCATACAGCTGCGGCTGGCTTTGCGTGAAATGGTACTCCGGGAATTCTTCCATCAGCCGCAGGACGGTGTGAAAGGTACGGCCTGCTTTGCGCCGCGTTTGCGCCAGCGTCCACAGCCAGGCCACGTCGATGTGGGCGTGCCCGGCCGCAGTCATGGTGACATCGAGGGGGCCGCCTGCTTGGGTGATGTGCTCGCGCAAAACGGCCGTTGCCGCCGGAACGCTTTCGTAAAATAGGTCAGCAAACGGTTCTCGTGTGTCCAGAATACGGAAAGCCGCATCCAGCCCGTTGAGCAAATGGCTGTGTGCCGGATGGGCCGTTTCCAGATGTTCCACCACGTCCAGCGCCACGCGGGCCAGAGCCACAAAGTCGCGGGTGGGCCGATCAATCGTGACCAACTCGCAGGGGCGCATCAGCAGCCGGGTGAATTCGTCAATACCGTTTCCCGTCCAGCCGTGCAGGGCCAGCGTGTGCGGCTGCCCGTCGTGCCAGGCCGGGTCCAGCCAGATTTCCTGGTGGTAACGGTCGCAGCCAGCGTAGGAACGGCCGTCAACAAAGATGAGCGCTTCGGGATGGCCAAACCATTCGCCCGCGTTGCCCAGCGGCAAGATAACGGCCACCGTTTCCCCAGCCCAGTGCGCAGGAATCTGAAACTGGCTGCGCAGAACAAAGTTGGTTTTCCATTCGCCCCAATAGCTGCCTGGTTCAATGACTGCCCACTCGCTGTCGTCCACATCCGGCTGGATGGGTGGTGAGGTTGTGGCGTTGGGGAGGGGAAGGTAGCGGAACGGCCGTAGCGCTTCTCGCTGTCGGTAAATTAACGGTGTGATCAGCTTCAGCCGTTGGGTGATTTTTTGAAATGTTAGACGTTGTTGGTGAGACATGAGGTACCTTCGGTAGAGTAGCGCGATTTGCCAAATCGCGTTACGGATTTTCTGCGCTCATGGACGGCGGCGCATCGGCGACGTTGCTGCCCCACTGCCGGTTGGGTTGGCTGCCCAGGACGATACGCAGCGTGCCACCCTGCATCAACTGTTGGTGAGTGAACCAGGCTTGCGTTAATGGACGGCCGTTCAAGGTGGCCGATTGGATATACACGTTTTCTGACTGATTGTTTTCTACCTCAATGACAAACTTTCGACCACTGCTGTAGTCAGGATGTAGGTGAATGATGATCTTGTCGAAAACAGGGCTAGTGATCTCGTAAAACGGCTCCCGATTGCTGCCGCCGCTGACGTTGAAGAGGCCAATGGCCATCAGCACGTTCAGCGCCCCCATTTGCCCCTGGTCCTCGTCGCCGCCGTAACCGCCATCGGGCGTAATGTCGCTT
>JBNKLQ010000330.1:0-6003 GCA_050292445.1 Promineifilaceae bacterium (SeqCode)
CGTACAAGCGGTAGTGTAGTGCAAGGCACGGGCCATATAGGTCAAAAATGAGGAAGGTCGTTTGGCCCATGCCTTGCACTGCTTCATGCTTTAGGTGAAAAGGTCATCATCCATGCCGGTGGAGAAGTGGTTGTTCAGGAGATAGTCACGGACGAATTCTTCATACTCTCCTGGGTTTGGGAAGTTGCCATTGATAAATTGTTTGTCTACCAGTGTGCCCTGGCGCAAGCCTATCCATTCAGCATAGTTTGAATAAGGCCAGTCGAGAATGTCATTAACGATACCGTGTTTGACAGGGTTGGCGTGGATGTAGCGGCATAGATGAAGTAGATACCGCTGCTCAGTGACGACTTTGACCCGGTATGGGCCTTCAAAGATGGTACCGGAATGGGTATATTTTTCCCGATATGTTTTGCCGTAGCGGTTGAACAGGCGTTGGATAAGGACGCGAGCTTCGACGTGATTGTCCTGGCGGGCCAGGATGTGGTAATGATTGGGCAGCAAACAGTAGGCGATGACGGTGATGGCGAATTTTTGGGCGTATTCTTTTAGGTGGTACAGGAGGTAGGTGTAATCGTGGGGATCGTGACAGATAGATTGTTTATGACTACCACGATTGTAGAAATGGTAGTAGTTTCCTTGAGTGTAAGGTGGGCGTCGTTTGGGCATTTTCTGTCTCTTTGCTTGCTAGTTATGAGCGGTGCAAGGCACGGGCCAAACAGTCATTTCATTTATAACTTTCACGGCCTGTGCCTTGCACCACTGTCTGAGGAGAATTATAAGTCTGAGCGATAGGTTATGCTAAAATACGGCCGTATCTGGCCAACAAGGGACGCAAAACTTAACAATCGTGATCTTGAGGATTGACATTCATAATGAACGGTATGAAAAACACCTACATAGCAATAGATGGAGATGACGTCGGTAGCAAATTAGAGTTTTTCATCCTCATGAATCATCTTGAGCAGCTAAAATCCTTTTCAGAGTCGTTTGCGGAAACTTTTCGCTGGCTTGAAGACAGGTTAAGAGAAAATCTAAATGCAAAAATCATCTTTAGTGGTGGTGATAATCTATTGGCCGACGCTGAAGACAACAACGAATTGGTTAACAAACTTGAACGCTTCAAGAGTGACTTTTTAAGACAATCAGGCTGTAGTTTGTCTATTGGTCTGGGAGCCAGTACTCGTGAAGCATACTTGGCACTGAAATTAGCAAAAGTCTCGGGCAAAGATTTAATTTGCCGTCTACCTTAAGCGAAGAGGAAATACTGAACAAACATCTTAGATCAAGATGAGCCATCCCCTCACCCCGTCACCTTGTCACCTTGTCACCCCCCCACTACAATACCTCTATGCACCTCATCTTCTACCACGAAAACGTTGGCTTGGTCCATGAGCATCCCTGATACGAAGGTCATTACCCTTTTGCAAAAAAACAACGTTTCTTACCGGCTGCTGCCCCACCAGGAGCCGGTGTTTACGGTGGCGGCGGCCGCAGCCCAACGGGGTGTTGTCAAAAAGGAAATGGTCAAATCGATTCTGCTGAAAGAAAAAAGCGGGCAGTGCCGGTACGTCATGGCCTGTGTTTTGGGCGAGGCGCGCCTCGATCCCAAAGCGGTGCGGCACCATTTGCCAGCAGATTGGCGGCGGCTCAGTTTTGCTTCCGCTGAGCAGATTCAGGCAGTGACCGGCTATATCCAGGGGGCGGTGGCTCCGCTTTGCCTGCCAGCAAACGTGCCGGTTGTCTTTGACGAGGCGATTGCCCAGTGCGGCAAAGTCAACATCAGCAGCGGCGACCCGATGGCCGGGCTGGAACTTGATCCCCAGGATTTGATCCGGCTGGCTGGCGCGCAGCTGGCACCCATTGTAGAGGAAACGCTTGGGTAAGGTACCTGAAACAGAAACGGCCGTGTCGCAAAAGGTCGGTTATGTGGAATTGGTGCGGGGCAACCGTGCCTTTCGCCAGCTGTGGTTTGGTCAGATTGTCAGCCTGTTGGGGGATTGGTTTAACCTGATTGCGTCCGCCTCGCTGGTGGCTGAACTGACCCAGTCGGGCTTGGCGGTAGGCGGCCTGTTTGTGGTGCGCATGCTGGCCCCGTTCCTGATGAGCCCCATCGCTGGGGTGGTAGCGGATCGCTATAACCGGAAACGAATTCTGGTGGCGACCGATGTGAGTCGGGCTGTGGTTGTCCTGGGCTTTTTGCTGGTGCAGGAACCGGGCCAGGTTTGGCTGCTGTATGTGCTAACGGCCGTTCAGTTGGGCATCAGCGGCTTCTTCTTCCCCACCCGCAACGCTATCCTGCCCGACCTTGTCAGTGACCGAGAACTGGGGGCAGCCAACGCCCTAAGTTCGGCCACCTGGTCGGTGATGCTGGCCTTGGGCGCGGCCCTGGGCGGCCTGGCTTCGGGAACCTGGGGCAACCGGCCAGCCTTTATTATTGATTCGCTCACCTTCATCTTATCGGCCTTTTTCATCTTCCAGATGTCATATAAAACGCCGGACGTTTTGGCCCAGGCAGACAAAACAGTTGCCGCCGCGCTGCACCAATATGCCGATGGGCTGCGTTACTTGAGGCAGCATGTTGACATCCTCATCATCACCCTGCTAAAAGCGAGCATAGCCCTGCTGGTCTCCAGCGGCTTCCAGGTGATCCAGGTGAGCATTGCCGAACAAATCTTTGTGATTGGCAAGGGCGGCGGCATCAGCCTGGGGTTGATGTATGCTGTCGTTGGGGTGGGCACGGGCATCAGTCCCATCATTGCCCGCCGCTTTACTGGTGACGATGATCGCTCTTTGCGCATCGCCATTGGCGTGGGGTACGGTAGCGCTGCTTTGGGGCTGTGGATCGTCTCATTGTTAAGCAGTTTCCCGCTGGTTTTGTTTGGCACGCTGTTTCGCGGGGTGGGCAATGGCCTGGTTTGGGTATTTTCTACGCAGCTTTTGCTGCAGCTTGTGCCCAACCGGGTGCGGGGGCGGGTGTTTGCTACCGAGTTTGCCTTTTTTACCTTGATGAGCGCCACAGGAGCGGCCGTTACCGGCCAGGCACTTGATACGAGTTTAGGTATAGTCGGGGTCCTGCGCTGGATGGCGGCGTTGACCCTCATTCCTGGTGGATTATGGGTGTTGCGCCTGATATTGACAAAAGGACGCTGATGAACACAGATCAACGCTGATCTTTTTTAATCTGCGTTATCAGCGTTTATCCGCGTCCCATTGATTTTGACTACTGAAACTCCCTGCCCTATCATCCCCTCACCTTGTCACCCCCTCCCCCCCACACTACAATACCCCCATGCGCCTCATCCTGTCCCACGAAAACGCCGACTTTGATGCGGTGGCCAGTCAGCTGGCCGCCAGCAAGCTGACGCCTGACGGCACGATGCTGCTCTCCCGCCGCCTGAACCGAAACGTGGAGCAGTTTCTTACCCTGTACTGGGACGCCTTTCGCTTTGTACGGCCGTCTGAGTGGCGCAAACGGCGAGTGAAAGAGGTGCTGCTGGTTGATACCCAGGCGCTCAACAGCGTGCGCGGTATGGTGGCCAAACCGGCCGTCCATGTCATCGACCATCACACGGAGCAAACCCCACCCGCTGAGTGGACTGCCCAGGTGGAGCCGGTGGGGGCGACGACGACGCTGCTTGTGGAACGGCTTCAGGCACAGGGCGTGGCCCTCTCGCCAGAAGAAGCCACCCTGCTGCTGCTGGGCATCTACGAAGATACCGGCAAGCTGACCTACTCCCGCACCACGCCGCGCGATGTGCGCGCCGCGGCCGCCCTGCTGGAACAAGGCGCCATTCTGGCCGTGGTGCGCCGCTTCCTCAACATTCCCCTCTCAGCGGCGCAGCAGGCGCTGTCCGATGCGCTGCACGCCGCCGTATCCTGGCACGAGGTGCAGGGGCAGTCGGTGGTGGTTACCGGAGCCGTCGCCCCAGAAAATTTCACGGAAGAAATTGCCTCGATTACGCATCGCCTGCGTGAATCGCTCCAGCCTGCTGGGCTGTTTGTTTTGGTGCAGCTGGACTCAGATGTGCAGCTGGTGGCTCGCAGCACCAGCAAAGAGGTAGACGTAGCCGCTGTGGCCCGTGCCTTTGGTGGCGGCGGGCACAGTCGGGCGGCAGCGGCACGCATTAAAGACCGACAGCTAAAAGCGGTGCAGCCGGAAGTAGTGGCCGCGCTTTCGCAAGCGATCGAGCCGCTGATTCGGGTGACGGATTTGATGTCTCACGGGGTGCAGACGGTACCGCCGGAGATGATGGTGCGCGAAGCGGCCGTTCTCATGCAGCGATTTGGGTATGAAGGGTACCCGGTGGTGACGGAGCCGGAGGGCGAGCTGGTGGGGCTGCTCACCCGTCGCGCCGTGGACCGGGCGATGAGCCACGAGATGGCCGACGTGCCCGTGGCCCGCATCATGAAAAAGGGGTCAGTGACGGTACGGCCGTCTGACGCCATCGACACTGTGCAGCAAAAAATGCTCAGCGCCAACTGGGGCCAGATTCCTGTCGTGGCCGAAGATGCCGCCACAACGCGGCCTATCGGCGTGGTGACCCGCACCGATTTGCTCAATCATCTCTTCCAACCGCCTAGCAAAACGGCCGTCACCAATATGCGCCAGCGGATGCTGGAAACGCTGACCCCCGTTCTGTGGCAAATGGTCCTGGCCATCAGCGAAACAGCCGATGAGCTGGATTTGCCGCTCTATTTTGTTGGCGGGCTGGTGCGTGATTTGCTGCTAGGCAAAGGACCTACCGACCTGGACATGGTTGTTGAAGGGGACGCGATTAAGCTGGGCAAAATGCTGGCCCGGCGCTTTGGTGGCGAGATTCGCAGCCACAAGCGGTTTGGCACGGCCAAATGGCTGCTGGATGACGCTGTGTGGACGGCCGTTTTGCAGCGCGACAAAGAGGTAGCCAAACAAGAATGGCCCGCTCTGGCCGATCTGGATTTGCCACCCACGATTGATTTTGTCACTGCCCGCACCGAGTTTTACACGGAGCCAACGGCGCTGCCGGAAGTGGCGCACGGCTCGATCAAGCTGGATTTGCACCGGCGTGATTTTGCCATCAACACACTGGCGGTGCGGCTGGATGGCGCATTTTTGGGCCAGCTGCTCGACTTTTACGGTGGGCAGCAAGATTTAACCGAGGGCGTTATTCGGGTGCTGCACAGCCTGAGCTTTGTCGATGACCCGACGCGCATTTTGCGTGCCGTGCGGCTGGAGCAGCGGCTCCACTTCCACATCGAGCCGCGCACCCTGGAACTCATCGAAGATGCCCTGCCGCTGCTGGATCGGGTCTCTGGGGCACGTATCCGCCACGAAATTGAGCTGACGCTGCAAGAAACAAATCCCTCGGCGGCGCTCTCCCGCCTGGCGGAGCTGGACGTGTTGAACCATATTTACGAAGGATTGGTTTGGTTGCCGGAAACGGCCGTTTTCTTCCAGCGCGTCCCCCAATTTTGGCAGGAGCCACCCTGGGCCGATTGGCTGGCGGACGAATCATCCCTGTTCACTTACTTTGCCCTCTGGCTGGCGGCGCTGCCCCAGGCGGACCAGCGCGAGGCGATGAAGCGGCTGCGCGTACGCAAAGCGACCATGATGGATGCGCTGGCCTGCGGCCGTTTGCGTCGGGAATGGGTGACGTTGCCCGCCACGCTCAAGCCGAGTGAGGTGGTGCAGTTGATGCGGCCGTTTCCCGTGCGGGTGCTGCTGGTGGGGCGCATTTTGCTGGAGGGCTGCCCGGCAGCACAGCTAATTGAGCGCTATTTGCAGGAGTGGCGTGAAGTGAAAACGGCCGTGACTGGTGACACGCTTAAAGCAATGGGGCTAAAGTCTGGCCCACAGTTTGGTATCCTGCTGGAAAAATTGCTCGCCGCCCGCCTGGATGGCGCAGTCAGCAGCGAAGTCGAAGAAATGGCGCTCCTGGAAAAATTGCTGGGTGAATCATAAACGTTGAAATGTGAAAAGATGGATAGGAACTTTCTCAAGATTTACCGACCAACTAGCAA